>JALYYH010000027.1 GCA_030946665.1 Gemmatimonadota bacterium | reverse complement strand
TTACGCCGCGAAACTACCGAGCGCTCTGCCCACATCACCCTCGCGCAGCCGCTTCAACGCGCGGTCACGAAGCTGGCGAACGCGTTCACGCGTCACGCCGAGCAGCGAGCCAATCTCTTCGAGGGTGTGCTCACGCCCGCCCTCGAGTCCGAAATACAGGCGCAGCACCTTCGCATCGCGCGGAGGCAGCGTCGAAAGCGCCGTCTCGATCTCGTCGTTGAGGAAGCGGTTCATTGCTTCCTCCTCGGTGTCCGGCATCTCGTCGGCAACGAAGCGCTCGATCAGCGAGCGATCGCCTTCCGGATCCATTGGGGCATCCAGGCGCACGTCGCCGGTGTTGAGAGCGGCGAGAGACTGCACGACATCGACCGACAATCCTGTGAGCTGTGAAAGCTCTTCGGGGGTCGGCTCACGGCGCATTTTCTGGCGCAGGATCTCCGACGCCTTAATGATGCGCGACAGGTCGGCAGTGCGGTTCAAGGGAACGCGCACGGTCCGGCCCTGGCGTGCGAGGGACGACAGGATCGCCTGACGAATCCACCACACGGCGTACGAAATGAACTTCACGCCCTGGTCGGGATCGAACTTGCGCGCAGCCGTGAGCAGGCCGACGTTGCCCTCACCGATGAGGTCGATGAGAGGCATGCCGCGATTCTGATATTTCTTTGCTACGGAGATCACGAAGCGCAGGTTGCGCTGCACGAGCTCCTGGAGAGCGTCCGGATCACCGGCTCTGATCCGACGGGCAACCTCGATCTCCTCGGTACCTTTGAGCAGCGGATAAGTGCTGACCTCATACAGGTACTGATCGAGAATGTCCCTTTCGGGCTCGCTGGGGGCGATTCCCGCGACAGCCGCTTTGCGGCGACGCTTTACTTCTGCCATTGGTGCACACCTCTTGGTACTGCTGTGAAAAGCCTATGCGAATGCAGCCGTTTTTCTGGCCAGCAATGCGAGCGGATTATTGTTGTTTCGACAACCTGCGAGCGCGAAACCGAAAGCGCTGCTGAGCAATCGAAAATCCAGGTTGTAGAAGCGCTGCAAGATACTGGCCGCGAGCCATTTTGCCAGAGCGAATTTCTTGACTTCGATCATACCCGTGGATATCCTTCGCGGTTCCTGTCGGGCGCTGTCCGACCGTCAGGAAATGCCGGGGGTGTAGCTCAGTTGGGAGAGCGCTTGAATGGCATTCAAGAGGTCAGGGGTTCGATTCCCCTCACCTCCATGGCTAGCGGGACCGCCGAGACGGTTGTTTGTGTTTGCGGGAATAGCTCAGTTGGTAGAGCACAACCTTGCCAAGGTTGGGGTCGCGGGTTCGAGTCCCGTTTCCCGCTCTCTGGTGGAAGCTTCGCCAGGCTGGCGAACAGAGGGGCGGTTAGCTCAGTTGGTTAGAGCGCCACGTTGACATCGTGGAGGTCACAAGTTCGAGTCTTGTACCGCCCATAAATGTGAGCTGAAGGATCTGACACGGATCGAAGTTCACGCAGCACGGTCCGGGTCGGCGAGCAGTCGGTTTGGGCGCCCGTAGCTCAATTGGATAGAGCATCTGACTACGGATCAGAAGGTTGGGGGTTCGAGTCCCTCCGGGCGCGTGAAGTAACTCTTTATCCCTGTGCGGGAAAACTTCCTTGCCGGCGACAAGCGACGCCGATGACTTATCGATCGCCCGGCAGCGGACGACAGATTGTCGTCATCGCCGTCGGCGGGCATGTCAAAGGATGCCGCTGCGGGGTGTGCACAAGGCGCAATCAGCGCACGATGGGCAGCACGATGTGCGACGGCAGAGCGGGCGACGCGTAAACTCGCTGTGTCGCCTTGACGTAGTCGGATGCCTTCGCCTCGTAGATGCTCGGGACGAATTTCTGCGGGTTGCGATCGATCGCCGGAAACCAGGTCGACTGCACCTGTACCATAATTCGGTGGGCTTTGAGGAATACATGATCATGCTCCCGCAGGGAAATTGTCCACTCGATCGGCTTGTTCGGGACAAGCGCCCGCGGCGTCTCAAAACTCTGGAGGAACCGGCCGCGTCGTACCTCCATCGCGATCGGGAGCTGATAGCCGTTCATCGAGCGGGCGTACTGCCCCGGTTCCGGACCCGCGTCCGCGTTCCACACATTCGCCTGCGCGTTCTCGGGATAGACATCGATTAGCTTGACGACGAAGTCCGCATCCGTGCCCGACGTTGAAGCGAAGAGACTCGCCGACAGTGCACCTGTCACAGTAATATCGTGGTCGAGGGCGCCGCTGGTGTAGGTGAGCACGTCCGGGCGGCCGTCAACGAAGCGCTGATCGGCGACTTCCCAGCGTCGCCAGTCGCCATTGGGATAGGTTGGCGAGATCGGGCGCTGCCTGTACGGGACGGGGCTCGCAGGATCGGAGACGTACTCTCGATACCCTGCCCTGACGCCAGACACCGGTTTGTCGAACGACAGCGAACCGTCGTTCTGCAGGTACAGGTTCGTCGGCGTCGCGCTCTTCACGGGCCAGGTGGAATACGCTCTCCACGTATTCGATCCCGTCTGAAACATCGTCGCCTGCCAGTTCGGCTTGTTCCCCTTGCCGTGAAGATAGTACCGGAAAAATGGCGCTTCGATATTCTCACGGAACTCCCGCGCCGTCTCGTGTCCGCCGAGCGGGACCAAGCCGATGCTGTCACCCTTCGGTGTATGCCATGCGCCGTGATACCAGGGACCGGCGACGATGAAGTTCGTGTTGTCAGGATCGGTTCGTTCGGCCTGATGAAAGATCTGCCACGGACCCCACGGGTCTTCCTGATCCCAGAATCCCGCCACGTTGAGGTTCGGCACGGACGATTTCTTTATCTGAGCGTACCACGCCTCGCGTTTGTTGAGGGCGTCGTAGTTCGGGTGCGAAACGATGGTATTCCAGGCGGGGATAGAGCCGTGCAAATACCGCGCGTTGAGGTTCGAAACGGGCCCAACCTTCAGGTACCAGTCGTACGTGTCATAGATATCGAAATCGAAGTGCGTGTTCTTGTTCTTGTCCGATTGTTCGTAGACTGCGTACTCGAACGCATAGCTTTCGCGCAGTGCACCGTAGCGATGGAAGTCGTCGTTCATCCACTGGTCTGCGGGCGACGCCTGCTCGCTCACGGCCTTGAGAGCAGGGTGCGGCAAGAGCAGCGTCATGCCGGCGGTGAGCCCATCGTATGAGACCCCGTAAATCCCGACCTTGCCGGTGGTATTCGGGACGTGCTTCACCAGCCAGTCGATGGTGTCGTAGGCGTCGGTTGTCTCGTTGACGTTCTTCGGCGACGGATTGGCGAGGTCAACCTGAGAAGAGAGCAGGAACGTGCCTTCCGACTTGAACCGGCCCCGCAGATTCTGGACGACGAAGATATACCCATCCGCAGCGAGCTCCTTGAGGGCGAGCGGCATGGTGGTGGGCGATACCTGCGGCACGCCGTAAGGAGTTCGCCGCAGGAGGATCGGGAGCGGCTCCGGGCGCCCGACCAGGCGCATGATCACAGTCTGAAGACGCGCCCCGTCGCGGACAGGGACCATGACCTCTTCGAGCGTGAAGACAGCGCCGCCGGTGGGCTGCTGCGCGGTAACTGTGTGCGCGCTCAGAACAACAAGGGCGGCGAGCAACGAAGGGCGGTAGCGCATCATTTTCTCTTTCAGGAAGGACCTAAGTACGTGGGCGTCACCTGTTGCGAGACGGCCGGCGCTACGATGGCGGTTCACTGGGATGCGGCCTTCTTCGACACACGATCGATCGGAGCCGGCCGGAGCGCATGACGACGGGGATTCTGCTGAAGCAAGCGCAGGGCCTCCTGGACCGCCCGCTCCAGTTGTGGGTCGTGACCGTTGATTACTTCCGCTGCAGTATTCTCGACCTCGATATCCGGAGCTATGCCCTCGTTCTCGACGTCCCATTCGCCCGCGAGATTGTAGAACGCTACGCTCGGGGCGGTGATATCGCCGGCATCGATGGTCGACGGCGACCCAGTAGTGCCCACCAGACCTCCCCACGTTCGAGTTCCCACGAGCGGTCCGAGGCGCCGCTGCTTGAAGTAAAACGGCAACGCGTCGCCACCTGAGCCAGCCGACTCGTTTATTATCAGCACCTTCGGGCCGTAAATACCAGCTCCGGGCGAAGTCCACGGTTGCCCGTCACGCATCGCAAAGTAGCCCAACTGCTTTCGGTCGAGCTCGTTGACGATGTAGTCGGCAACGAAACCGCCATGGTTGTAGCGCTCGTCGACGACGGCGCCATCCTTATTCTGTTGCGAATAGAAGTATCGCGTGAAAGCTGAGTATCCAGCTGTACTGGTGTTTGGCAGCCACATGTAGGCAAGCCGGCCACCGGAAAGCTGGTCGACTTTCCGGCGGTTATCCTCGACCCAGGCACGCGTCCGCAAACCATCCTCGTCGGCAACGGGGATAACGGTAACGAGCCGGGACCCTTCGACTGTCGGAGTGCTGTTCACCCGAATCACAGTTTGACGGCCGGCGGTCCCCTCAAACGGCGCATACACATTTGTCGGTGGGGCAACCGGTTGGCCGTTGACCTCCAGGAGATAGTCGCCGACAGACACGCGCACTCCGGGCGCGCTCAAGGGAGCGCGCAAATCCGGATTCCAATTCTCTCCGGAATAGATTCGCTTGATTCGATAGTGTCCGTTCTCCAACGCGTAGTCGGCACCTAGCAGACCCACAGGGACGGGCGTGTCAGTCGGCTCGTCCCCGCGGCCTCCAAGGTACGAATGGCCGACCACGAGCTCTCCGCCCGTTTGCGCGATGAGATAGGCGAGATCTGCGCGATGGCGCACATATGCAACCATCGGCTCATACTTCGCGAGGACCGCCTTCCAGTCGGCGCCGTGCATTTGTGGGTCGTAGAAGAAGTCGCGCTGCGTGCGCCACGACTCGCGGAAGATCTCGGCCCACTCAGTGGGCGGGTCGACGAACATCTCCAACTGCGCAACGTTGAGCGGGCCATCGCCGACCTTCGCGGCATGCTCCGTCGACACAACCCCCCAGGTTGCGGCTGCTCCTGCACCGGCCGAATAGAGCACTTTCTTCGTGTCCGCCGAGAGACTGTAGGAGCGAATGCCCTCGAGGAACGTGGCTGCCGTCCGCTCCTTCAGCTGGTAACGCTGCAGCCTGAGCGCACCGTTGGTTGCACCGGGGACAGGTTCGGTGTAGAAGAACGTACCCGCCGTTCCGGCGGTGAGGCTGTTCAGCTCGCCTGCAGGAATACCGATCGTGAGGACGCGCTGGCGAAGGCCTTGCTCGTCGATACGCACGGCGTGCGTCGGCGGACTTACGACCTTCGCGCCGGTATCCGCGAGTTGTTTCGTCACCGGCGCTGCCGGCCGCGCCGGCGGGGCGGCCGGCAGGACAGACGGCGAAGCGGACGGCTCTTCACTCGACTCAGGCAAGAGCGGCGAAGGCTCATCGGCGCTCAGCACAGCGAGATAAGCTGACCGCCGCAACGGCCGATCGAGGGAGCTCATCTCCAGCCACCCTGTGCGCGGTCCGTAGTCGGTACTGGCAAGGAAATACAAATACTTGCCGCCGGCGTCGAAGGAGGGTGACACCGCGTCGGCTAGTGCGTCCGTGAGCTGGAACGACTTTCCAGTGGCCAGCGAGTGCACGAAGATTGCGCGAAGATGGCTCTCGAGGCTCTTCGAATACGCTACCCAGCGCGAATCGGGCGACCAGGCAAGCTCGAACTGACGGCCGGGCGTGTTGAACGGGTCGGTATCGATCCGGGATGGGCGGCTCGTTGCGACGTCGACGAGCCACAGGTTCAGATGGTTGTCCTGCACCGACAGCGTCTTGCCGTTGGGAGACCAGGTAAGGTCGGAATAGAACGCGCCCGTCGCGAGAGGGATGACTCGCGGGCGGGTGTTGCCGAGCTGGTCGTCGATAGTGATCTGGTATTCGCCGGTGGCGTCGGAGAGCCACGCGAGCTGCCCGCCGTCAGGCGACCACGCCGGGGTGCGCTCGTGGATGCCGGAGCTGCGTGTCAAATTGCGGGCGTCACCTTTTTCAGCCGGCACAGTGAAGATGTCACCACGGGCCGCGAACACGGCGCGCGCGCCAGTGGGCGACAGCGTCGCCTCGGTGATCATCGGCGCCACTTTCTTGAGATGGCGGGTCGCCCAGGGGAAATCGCCGTTGACCTCGATGTTCAGCTGCCGCGACGTGCCGCCTGGAAGATCGACAACATGGACGTAGCCGCCCTGTTCATAGACGATCGCGTCGGGCCCCGCGCTTGCGTTCATGACGTCGAAGTCGTCGTGGCGGGTGAGTTGCCGGACTTCCTTCGTGTCGAGGCTGTAGGAGAAGAGGTTGGTGGTGAAGTTCCTGTCGGAGAGAAAGTAGATGTTGTTGCCTACCCACATTGGGTCGCTGTCGTTGCTGTTCCGCCACGGCAGCTTTTCGACTCCAAAGTTGGCGAGGTTCATGATCCTCACCGGGCGTGTGCGGCCGCCGCGGTAATGACGCCAGAAGCTTGTCTCGTACCAGGCCGGCACGAAAATAAGCGGGATCTCCTCATAGGCGAAGTGACTGGCGTCGGGTGAGTACGCGCCGGTAACGGCACGGGGCATCGGGAGCGGGTCTTCGACACCGCCGGTGACCGGGACGCTGAACAAACGGAAATAGGATCCCTGCGGCTCGCTCGCGCGATCGGAGGCGAAGACAACGCGCTTACCATCCGGCGTCCAGCCCCTTACCCGGTCGGCGCCCGGGTGAAAGGTGAGTCGTTTCGGATCTCCGCCGGTTGCCGGTACGACGTAGACATCGGTGTTTCCACCTGTTGTACGGCTGAACGCGATGAGCCTCCCATCGGGTGAAAAGGCCGGATCACTCTCCACGTCCGGGGTCGATGTGAGGCGCCGCGCGTCCCCTCCATTGCGCGAGACAATCCACAAGTCGGCACCGTATTCGAAGGCGATGGCGTCGTGCGAAATTGTGGGATGTCGAAGCAGACGGGTGCCCTGCGACAGAGCCGCGAATGGCCAAGCGAGGAGCGCAGCGGCGAAAACGCAGGTGAGCGACCGGCTAGTGGCCATGAATCGTTTGTCCGGGCAGAAGACTTTATTTTGAAGACGGTATACTATCGCGGTATACCCAATTTGCCGCAAGTAGCCATGGACGCACCGCGCGCGCCGGGTTGGCCGTCTGCGGCGATCCGACGCGGTGACAGACCAAGGGTGGTATACCGAACTGGTGTAGCGCAGTCTATTGTCTTGACGCGTTTGGCATTAGATTGCAGCGTCGCAGACGTTTCGCCCCGGTTCCGCCCCGCGACCATGCCCATCCCAAATGTCCCTCTCCGGCCATCCTGCCACGCGCGAACCGAGACCGCCGCTCGAGGACGACGATGACAATGCGTTTGCGTTGATGACAGAAGCACCAGCGCGGGCAGCGGAGCGCGAGCGCCAGTGCGTGCCGGCCGAGCTCGAACAGCGCCTCGTCGCGCTCAGACGCGATCTCCATGCCCATCCCGAGCTGTCGTTCCACGAGGAGCGCTCGGCCCTTACCCTCACGGAGTTTCTCGACTCGCTCGATCTCGCCAGCATCATTCGCGTGGCCGGCACCGGGATTATCGCCCGCGTTCCCGGACGAAATCCTGATGGCCCCGTCGTCGCCATCAGGGGCGACATCGACGCGCTGCCGATTCAAGAGGCGACAGGGCTCCCTTTCGCATCCGTCAATGACGGCGTCATGCACGCCTGCGGGCACGATGTGCACGCCGCCTGGACCGCTGGAGCGGCGGCCTTGCTCAGTACCAGTCCAGCCGAGGGTGATGTGCTCATCCTTCTGCAGCCAGCGGAGGAGACAGGGAGAGGAGCGCGAGCGCTTCTCGATTCGGGCGAGCTCTCGAATGTGCAGGCGATCTTCGGAGCGCACGTCGACCGCCGGTTTACAGTGGGTGAGGTGGTGGCGCAGGCGGGTCCCTTGGCGGCATCGGCAGATACCTTCGAGATCGAGCTGACCGGTCGCGGCGCGCACGCGGCGCGCCCGCACGAAGCGGCGGATCCAATCGTCGCCGCAGCAGCCCTGATCATGGCGTTGCAGACCGTCGTTTCCCGCCGCGTGAATCCGGCCTCGCCCGCTGTGTTGACCATCGGCAGTATCAATGCCGGCACGGCTCCGAATGTCATTCCTTCGCTTGCGCTGCTGAGAGGCACTCTCCGTGCGGCGGATGTTGCGACCAGAAGCATCCTGCGGGATGAGCTCCGCATGATCTCGGATCATGTCGCGGCCGCGCACCGGCTCAGCGCGCGCGTCAGTATGGATGACGGCGTGCCACCAGTCATAAACAGTAATGACGCAGCACTATGGGCCCGCGAAGCGGTAGCCCGGACGATCGGCGACGATGCCGTTGTTCCGCTTGGTATCACCAACATGGCTGCGGAGGACTTTGCGTGGTACCTGCAGACGATCCCGGGTTGCTTTCTGCGCATTGGTGCACGGCGCCCTGGCGAGCGCTTCATTCCCGCACACTCGCCTGAGTTCGACGTCGCCGAAGAAGCAATCGCGGTAGGCGCGGCCGTACTTGCCGAGTCGGCGCGGACCGCGTCGGCGGCACTTTCGCGAAGGTCGCTATGACTGCGCCGGCGGATCTTCGTCGGACCCTCGGATTCACCGACCTGGTGATGGTGACGCTGGGATGCGTGATAGGCTCCGGAATCTTTCTCGTACCGGGTGTCGTCCTCCGCGAAACCCAGGGACGTGTCGGGCTCACCCTCTGCATCTGGTTTGTCGCTGGGGTTCTGTCGTTGCTCGGCGCACTGACGTACGCCGAGCTGGGCGCGATGAAACCGGACGCGGGCGGGCTTTACACCTACATTCGCGACGCGTTCGGCCCGTTGCCCGCCTTTCTCTACGGATGGGCGAGCTTTGTTGTCATCTCGAGCGGATCGGTGGCCACACTCGCCGTCGCGTTTACGAACTACCTGGGGCAGATCGTCGCTCTCACGCCTTTGGCAGCGAAAGCGATTTCTTTGCTGATGATCCTGGTTATCACCGCGGTGAACGTCATCGGCACCAAGCGGAGCGCCACAGTGCAGAACTGGACCACGGGCGTGAAGGTGTGCGGACTGCTCGCCTTGAGCGTCGCGTTGATCGCCCTTGGTAGGGGTGAACACACCGGCGCGCCTGCCGAGGAGCCCTTGTCGGGGCTCGCTCTCCTGCCGGGTGTCGGCGTGGCGATGATTGCCATTTTGTGGGCGTACGAGGGCTGGCAGTACGTCACCTTCTCTGCCGGCGAGACGCGCGACCCGCAGCGGGTCTTTCCACGGGCTATCGGTCTGGCGACTCTCGCGCTCGTTATTCTCTATCTTCTCGCGAACATCGGGTACATCACCGCGCTCGGGCCCATTGCCGCGTCGCGAAGCGATCACGTCGCTGCTGACGCAATGCGCGCAGTGTTCGGGTCGACGTCAGGAAAATTCCTGAGCGCACTCGTGCTGGTCTCGATCTTCAGCGCGGCTAACGCACTGGTGCTCACGACGCCGCGCATGTACTTCGCGATGGCACGGGACGGTGTTTTCTTCGAGCGACTGGCAAGCGTCCATCCCCGATTCGGCACGCCGGCGTTCGCCATCATTGCCCTCTCGGTGTGGAGCGCAGTGCTGGCGTTGAGCGGAACTTTTGACCAGCTCCTCACATACGTCGTCTTCGCAGGATGGATCTTCTACGGGCTTGGGGCGATGGCTGTGTTCGTCTATCGCCGCCGGCAACCGGACGCGATTCGTCCATTCAGGACGCCAGGCTATCCTGTCACGCCCGTGCTGTTCGTTGTCTCTGCGGCAGCGCTTGTGCTGAGCACGCTGATTGCCCAGCCTGTCCGCGGCGCTGTCGGGCTTGGAGCCGTGCTGCTGGGAACGCCGGCATTCTATATCTGGCGCGCTCGCCGGCGGGTCGAACAGCTGACGCCGTCAACGTGAGCATCGGCTGTCACCTGGGCGAGCTATCGTGACACCCGAGAGTGCTGCATCTCCGGAACTTCTGAATAATCGCGTCGCAATCGGCCACGCAGCCGCGAACATTTATGTCCGGCCGTTCGCGTCAATCAAGGACTGCAATGACTGCGTTGACCTCCAGCGTGAGATCTGGGGATTTGAAGAGCAGGGCATCGTTCCCGCGTCGCTCCTGCACGTGGTGGACTTCGTCGGTGGAGTCGCGGCCGGCGCGTTCGACGGCGATGGCAGGCTGCTCGGGTTCGTCTTCGGCATTACCGGCATTCACGACGGCGAGACCGCGCATTGGTCGCACATGCTGGGCGTCAGCGAATCGGCACGCAACCTGGGTGTCGGGCTCATGCTCAAGGAATACCAGCGCAGCAGGCTCGCGAAGCTTGGCGTCGTGCACATCTTCTGGACGTTCGATCCCCTAATGGCGAAGAACGCATACTTCAACCTCAACCGTCTCGGTGCGGAAGTCGTGGAGTATGTGCCGGACATGTATGGTGCGTCGGCAAGTCGGCTGCACCTTGGCCTGCCGACTGACCGAGTCGTCGTCTGCCTGTCAACGGTTGGGCAGCGCTCCTCCCCACGTATGCCCTCCGCCACTGAGGATCTCCCCGTGATGACGCCGTTCCCACGCAATGGTGACCGCACGATCTCGGCGAGCGACGGACTTTCTCCAGTCGCACTTGTCGAGATACCGGCCGACATACTCGACGAAGTAGCTCGGGCTCCTGCTCGCGCGGCGACGTGGCGGACCGCCGTGCGCGAGCATTTTCAATGGGCGCTTCAGCACGGCTACTCTGCGCGAGGAGTGAGCCGGCAGCCCGCAATCGGACGTTCGTTCTACGTGATGGCGCGCACTACGGACTGACTGCGCCCGGCTTCTCAGGCGCGCCGAAATGAACTTTATGGTGACCGTTCGAGGACGGGCAGCCCGACGTACTTTGCAGCGGTATCGCGAAAAGGCTCGCTCGAATGCGCGATGTCATTTCAGTCGTTGCGAAAGCCAGTCGGCGATAATTCCCACCACGTGAGGATCGAGTGAGACCGGCGCCGGCAGTTTTGCATAGTCTCCGGGAAAGCCGACTGGATCGACGACGAACAGGTGGTTCACCCCCGGAACTACCTTCGCGGTGACGTCTCGATTACCAGATTCGCGAAACGCCGCCGCCCACTCAGGCAGCTGCTTGGGATCTGCCTGCTGATCGTTCGCTCCCGTCAGCATGAGAACCGCGGGCTTGCGCAGACGGCGGGCAGTGGCCGCGGGATCGTACTTGATAAAGTACGCCAGCCACGGATCAGCAGCCGCCATGCTGTCGATGCGGCTTGGTATTGCTCGAGTAGCGGAATCCTTCTGAGCCTGACTGAAGCTGGCTTCATGGTTGATGAGGTTCTTCATCTGAGCCTCCAGCGTTCCATAACCGGTGCGGGCAATGCCGGCGAGTAGTACAATCGCGCGCAGGTCAGGCTCTTTCGCCGCGACCACCGGAGCAATGAGCGCTCCCTCGCTGTGCCCGAGTACCGCCAGAAGCCGCGGGTTTATCTCGGGGCGAGTGCGGAGGTACGCAAGGCCGGCGCGGATGTCTTCCGCGAAGTCGGCGCTGGTTGCGCCTTTGAACGTTCCCTTGGATTCGCCGACTCCCCGGTCATCCATGCGCAGAACCGCGATCCCGCGACGTCCAAGCGAATCCGCATACTGCCGGAAAGGCCTGTAGCCTTCGAGGCCGAGGTATTCATCGCGCGCCTGCTGGCCCGAACCCGTGATTGTAACGACCGCGCCGACACGGTGTTGACGACTCGCCGCCTTCGGGAGTGTGAGCGTCCCGGCGAGAGTGTGCCCCATTGGCGTCGGTACAGTGACTTCGATCGCCGTATAAGGCGCGCCGGCTGGCGCTGAATAGTCGGGCTTGTCGGCAGCGCGCGGCTCAACGGGACTCGCCGCAACGCGTGGCGCAGCCGCAGTCGATCGCATGAACGTTACGCCGAACGCGCGAACCGATCTGATGCTGCCGGTTCCGGCGGACGCAAAGGCCAGGCCGATGGGTTGCGGATTTGCGGCCGTCTCACGCGTTCTAAAAGTGTCGTACTCCCACTGGTCCAGGTTGCCGAGGTCGGCTTTCCCGAAACGCGCGTGGAGGACACCGTTCGCAACCGAGACGTCGATGCTTCCATACGTCGAGTCGGCGTAGCTGCCGGCATAGTTCTCGAGCGGCAGCGACGCGTGGGTGCCGGCGACGTGCTTCGGTCCTCCTTGTCGGGAACCGCCTTCGGAAGCGAAGAGCTTCTTGACATCAGCGCTCCAGTCTCGCGGAGGTGCTCCGGTATACGTATCGAACACCTCGTAAATCAGCGCATGACGCAGCTCCGCATGGTCGCGATTCTCGAGAACGAACACGCCGACTCGCTCGTCTGGCATGAGAGCGACGATTGCGCTCATCCCATCGATGCTTCCCGTGTGCATCCAGACGGTGTGGCCGTGATAATCCTCCACGAACCAGCCCAGGCCGTACCCAAGAAAATTCGGCCGTGTAAGACTGAGAACCGGGTACTGCTGCATCGGCGCGCGTATTTGCGGCGCTACCAGGTCGGAAAACGTCGCCTGCGAAATAAGTCGCTTGTCACCGACGCGCCCGCTGTCGAGCATAAAGCGCATCCATCTGGACATGTCCGATACGCTCGACCAGACGGATCCTGCAGGAGCGACTATGTCAGTGCTGCGGATTGGCACAACCTTGAGAGTGTCGTGTATCTCCGCGTGCGGTGCGGCGACGTTCGGCTGGCCGGCGACTCCTGATACGAGCGGAATCGTCTCGGTCATTCCCAGCGGGCTGAGGATCCGGTTTTGAATGAAGGTCGTCCAGGGCATCCCCGACACTCGCTCGATAACATAGCCCCCGATTGCGTACATGACGTTCTGATAGTCCCACTTCGAACGGAATGACGAGGTGGGCTGCACGTAGCGCAGACGGCGGATCAATTCCTGTGGTGTGTATTGGTTCTCGGGGAAGGCCCACAAAAGGTCAGTCGGCCCCACACCACTGCGATGCGTCAGAATATCGCGGACAGTGAGCTCGCGAGTCACGTAGGGATCGTACAGTCGGAAGTCCGGCACGATGTCGATCAGCCGGTCATCCCACCGCAATTTTCCTTCATCGACGAGCATGGCGAGCGCGGCGGACGTCATCGCCTTGGTGTTCGACCCGATCGCGAAGCGCGTATGCTCGGTAACACGCGCCGGCTTGCCGATCTCCAGCACACCGTAGCCTTTGGCAAAGACGAGCGAGTCATTCCGGACGATGGCGATGCCGAGCCCCGGCACGCTCCAGTCACGCGCGGCACCGGCGATGTAGCGATCGAGCGCGGCGAGGTCAGGCGGTCGCTGTGCGTCCACCCGTCTGGCGGCAAACGCGCTGAGGAGAACGACGGTGGCTCGTATTGCGGGGAATGATCTCATGACGACAGTTACCGATAAGAATGAACGAGACTGAAATGCGACATCAGGGGGAACGGATTGCGCTCATGGCTGTAGCTCGTCGGAGCCGGTCCATCCCGGGCCGCGCACGACGCGGCCGGGCTTGGCGCCTGTGTGTTGACCATCGCGGATCACTTCCACTCCATTCACCAGCACATTGCGGATGCCCGTGGAAAGCTGATGAGGATGCTCATAGGTGCTGTGGTCCCGGACCGTTGCGGCATCGAACATAACCACGTCGGCGTACATCCCGGTACGAAGCAGCCCTCGATCGTGAATCAGCAGCCTGTCTGCAACCGCTCCGCTCATTTTCCGGACCGCATCCTCGAGCGGGATCACTCGCTCGTCGCGTACGTACTGTCCGAGAATCTTCGGGTAGGTCGCATACGATCGCGGATGCACCAGATTCTTTGTGCTATCCGGATCCGGGCCAGCGGCGTCGGTGCCGATCTTCATCCACGGCTGCTTCAATTGAAGCCGAACGTTGTCCTCGCTCATGAGGAAATAGATTGCCCCAATGTCGGTGTGCTCGGACAGCAGGAGGTCCATTACGGTGTCGAGCCAGTCTTTTCCTCGCGCTGCGGCGATGTCAGCGAGACGGTGATTGGACATGGCCTGGTTCTCTTTGGAGCGAAGCGCGGTGACAAGAACTCCGTCAGGGGTCGCCAGCTCGCACAGGCTTTCCCAATAGCTGGTGGGATGCGCCACCTCGGCCCGAATCTTTGCGCGCATTGTCGGATCGGCGAGATTTTCCAACAGCTTGCCGTCAGCTGATGCCGACGGAGGAAGACACGCGCTGAGGGCCGTTCCGCCAGCAGTGAACGGATACATGTTCGCCTGAACGTCGAGTCCGGCGGCTCGCGCCGAATCGATTTTGCCGATCATCGCGGGAGCCTTGCTCCAGTTCCGTTTGCCGGCGGCCTTCAGGTGATATATCTCGACTGGCACCCCGCCCTCCTTCCCGATACGAATCGCTTCGTCCATTCCCTCGAGAAGTTGATCCGCCTCCGATCGCATGTGAGTGATGTACACGCCGCCGTAGGGCGCCATCGCCTTCGCGATCTCGATGAGCTCCTCGGTGCCGGCAAAGTTGCCCGGCGGATAAATCAGCGCTGTCCCAAGCCCGAATGCTCCGTCCTGCATCGCTCTCCGAATGGCCGCACGCATGGAATCGAGCGCCGGGCCGGGGGCCGCGCCCATATGCATGCCCATCGCATATTCACGCAGCGTGCTGGCACCGACGAACGAGCCGACATTCGGCGAAATTCCGTGGGCCTGCATGGCGCGAAGCCAGGTGTCAAATCCATGCGCGCCGAGGAAACGCTTCGCCGACGCGATCGCGGCCGTTCTGTCCGAAGGGATGTCGGCGATCGAAATGAGGCTCACGGGTGCTGCCGTGTAAGCCTCGCCAAGGATCTCGGTCGTCACCCCTTGCGTCAGTTTCCCGACGTCGCGGCCGTCGCCGTTCAGAAATTGTCCGCCAGACTGTCCCTGTATGTCGATGAAGCCCGGCGCAACAACCAGTCCAGCAGCGTCGATGCGCCGGCGTGCGCCAGCCTGATCGAGGCCGCCCCGCCGCGAAATCGAGGCGATCCGGTCTCCCCGAATACCGACATCCCCGTAAAACCACGCGTTGCCTGTGCCATCAACGATCCTTCCATTGGCGATGACAATGTCGTAAGGAGCTTGCGGCACTGGCGACGCGACATCTCTCCCCGGAGACACACGACTACACGCCGCCACCAGGACGAAAGAAAGAATGCCTGGCCGTCTCGTGGTCATGCGACAGCCACCATCGCTGGTCCCGCCGCGAGAGTTTCGCTTCGATTCGTGAGGGAGTCTATGAAATCAGTGTCGACCGTGACGCCGATCCCCGGCCGGTCGAGCGGAACCCGCACCATGCCCTCTGAGTCCATGGTCCACTCGGGCGTCACGACGTCACGCGCCCAGTATCGTGCGCTCGGACTGAGGTCACCAGGAAGCGAAAAACCCGGAAGCGACGCCAGAGCGACGTTGTACGCCCGGCCGATACCCGTTTCGAGCATTCCGCCGCACCACACAGGGATACCCCCATTCAGGCAGAGATCATGGATGGACTTTGAGGCGCTCAGCCCGCCCACTCTGCCGGGTTTGATGTTGATGATCCGGCCGCTCTTCAGAAAAATCATGTCTTCCGCGCGATCGAGGCTCGTGATCGATTCGTCGAGGCAGATTGGTGTCGAAATGCGCGCCTGAAGCTGGGCGTGACGCACGAGGTCGTCATCGCCGAGCGGTTGCTCGAGCATTATGAGATTGAATGCGTCCAGCTCGGCCAGGTGGTCAGCCTGATCCAGCGTGTAAGCCGAGTTTGCATCGGCCATCAGCTGCGTCGAGCTTCCAACGGCGTCACGCACCGCGCGGACGTATTCGACATCCTGTCCGGGCTTGATCTTTACCTTGATCTTGCGATAGCCCTGCGTGATTGACGCAAGAGCTCTCTCGACGAGCGCCGCGGGGTCACGCTGAATACCGAGCGACATGCCGGTAGCAATTCTATCGCGCGTACCACCCAGCAGCGTTGACAGGGGGATGCACCGCGCTTCCGCGGCTACACCCCAGCATCCCATCTCCAGGGCGGCCTTGGCCATGTTGTGCCCGCGAATATCAGTAGCGAGAACCGCATGCACGGCCTCAGGGCCAGCCAGCTCGCGGCCCAGAATCCGGGGGGCAAGCCATTCCCGAATCGCGAGCCACGCGGTCTCGATCGTCTCGGATGTGTAATTGGGCAATTGAAAAGCAACGCATTCCGACCACGCACTTGCGCCATCACGGTCAGTTAGCTCGAGCAGCGCGATGCGGCGCTCGCGCATGAGTCCCGACGAGATGCGGAATGGCTCCTTCAGCGTGAGCCTGATTTCACGCAGAGTGATGCGATCTATGACTAGCATCAATGCGCTGGTAAAGGCTGGTTCACAAAGACGGAGTGGCGACGCAGGCGACCGCGACAGTGCAGACCGATGGCGTCTTCACGGAGTCACGCTTCGGCCGCATCATTCACCGGCCCACCAATGCCAAACTTAGCCGCCGAGGGTCGGATTGTTGATCCGCTCGACGTCTGGCAACGGGAAACACGACTGAGCATCGTACACTCCTCCGTTTACATATGGGGCTCCGGCGGGGGGAAGCGGTGGCAGAGCGTAACGTCGGAGATCCCCCAGTCTGTGTCCTTCCAGAAAAAACTCGCGCCGCCGCTCTTCAATGATTTGAGCCACTACCGCCGCTTTGGTCGCCGGGTTGGGATTGAAGGCAGGCTGCCCGTTTGCCAGCTCGAGGGCGTTAATGATGTCGATCGCGCCGCTCAAGTTGCCGGTATTCGCAAGATTCTCGGCGATTATCAGCTGCGCCTCAGAATACTTGGCGAGCGCCTGAACCGAGGTGACAGTTGCATCCTTGTTGGGATACACCACCAGCGTCTTGCCGTCTGAGCCAATCTTCCCCGTAGATGTCACCGCGATCCGCGGGTCGTTGGTCGCAGCATACGTGTTCTGAACCGACGCGTCAACCGAGGAATAATTCGACTGTTGGGTGTGGATGAAAACGAGATTCTGCCGCCTCGGCACAATCGCATCGTGCGCGATATTGACCACGAAGCCAGGCGGGATCAGTGCGGCGTCGATTGCCGCTTCGGCTGATTTACCGAGATCGAGCAACGTGCGGGCACGGCCGAGCAGGGCGAGGTTGAGCGTCTGCGGATCACCCGCTCTGGTTGCCGCAGCGACCGCCGTGTCGAACCGAGTCTTAGCCTCCGCAAAAATCTGAGCGTCTGTGAGCTCAGGACCCAGATTGATGGCGACGGTGCAGGAGCCTTCGCCCAAGAGGATGAGACTGTAGCCGGCGTACGCCGACGCAATGGCGATCAGCTTGCTTCGGTTTGGTACCTGCGCGTCCGTCCAATCGTGCAGGTGGGCGACTGCGACGTCGTTCGATGCGCGGGCGACGGCGAGCGGGGTGTACGCCCCTGGGCCCTGCTGCGAGGTGCAGGTTCCGGTTCCATAGGTATGGGCCGGTGTAATGGATCTCCGATCGAGATCGAAATTGGCGGAGTTCGAGATCGCATTCGCGAGCTCGTCAATGAATATTCCGCTCGCAGCGATGTACTCGTTGTAGGCACACTCGAAATCGCCCTGCGAGCTGTTGACGATCAACTGCGCGTTTTCCGGAATGAACACTGTGCCCGAGCTTAGCTGGCCGGGATTGGCCTGTTGAAGGCTGGTGATATCGCGACAGGCAGCGAGCGTCAGCACCATCGTCACCAGAGACAGTGATGCGCAAACGACTGGCAACCGCCCTGCGCCCCGCGCGGTAGGATTAGTCATTGAATGGCCCCTTCCCAAGGCAGAATGTCGCATGGGTCAGAAGGTGAGATTGAGAGTTACTGTGAAGCGGCTGAGCGGCGGGAGTACTCCCTGGTCGCTGGCGAGGAGACTGTTGCCGGCACTTGTCCTCGCCTCCGGATCCGGCCCCCGGTAGTCGGTCCTGAGAGCAAGCTCGCGCGCCGCGACGGTAACCGACGCACTCCGGAACCCCATCAACAAACTCGGCGGCAGTATGTAATTCGCGGAAACTTCGCGGAGCTTGACGAACGATGCGTCCTGCACGAACTGATCGCGAACGTTCTGGACGAACGGCAGGAGGACGCTCGCTTCGGCTACGTACTGCGGCGAGTAATTCTGCGGATTGTAGTTGACGTCACAGAGGCCTTTTCCGAGCGCGCCACTGCACCTGAACATCTCGTTGATGTTGAACAACTTGTTACCACCTCTCCAGTCGACCAGCGCATAGAGGCGAAGTCGGTTGAAAAGCGTTACGGTATTGGCGATCGATCCAATATGTGTCGGCGCCGGCCTTCCGATGAAGAGAAACGGTGCCGTGCCGCACGCAACCGGATCTTTTCCGGGGCCGCCATCGCAAAGGATGTTCGATACCGCTCCCGTGGTCGGGTCCTGGGTTGCCGATACAACACGCCTGGAAAAGAAGGATTGGATCGGATAGCCGGCGACGTTGGCCTGTCCCGCCGCGGCCACTATTGTCGGAAGTCCGCCCAGGCTGACGATCTTGTCATGCGCCGTCGAGTAGTTGCCGGCAATCTCCCACCCCAGCTTTGGAAGCGTCAGCGCCTGCAAGGTGACCTGTAGCTCGATGCCGTTATTGTCTACGCGGCCGAGATTCTGGAACTGATTCCCGAAAAACCCACTCGACGGGGCGACCGGCTGCGCGACTATCTCATCGAACGTGCGCTTCTTGTAGTAGGTGAAATCGACGTTCAGACGATGGAAGAGATCTGACTCGAATCCGGCCTCGATCTCTTTTCCACGCTCAGGCTTCAGATTCTCGTTGCCGAAGGATCCCGCCGTAAACGCGTTAGTTCCAAGCGGGCCCTGCACTGGGGCATATGTCCGAAGCGCGGTGAATGCCGCAGGGGCTCGTCCCGACTCACCATAGGCTGCCCGCAACTTGAGCGAGTTGAAGAAGTCCCAGCGCCAGAACGGCTCCTCACTGACGACCCATGACGCGCTCACCTTGGGATACGTGATAAGCTTGAATTTCTCACCGAAGGCGCTGTTGTTGTCCACTCGAACGGCGCCCGTCAGAAAGAGCCGGTCGTTGAGCCCGAACTCCTGCTGAGCGAAACCGCCGATCGTCGTATTGATGGTCTGGCTCTGTGTCGCATCAAGCGCTTTTGCAGTGGCCGACACCGTGTTGACGCCTGGCCCCGGAAAGTTGATTCCACCGAGGAAGCTTTGATTGACTTCAGTGCGATACAACTGTCCACCGACTGAAGAAGACGATGTCAGGGCGCTGGTAAGACTGGCTTTCGCCGTTGCCGAGTAGTCGGCCGTCGCGAGCGTTGATTGCGTCAGCGTCTGGGCAATTTGTCCCGCTGGCAGGGAGAGCGCGAATCCCGCGAGATCGGGCGGCGCGAATTTTTCGAGCGCTCTCGCGTCCTCGCCGGTGTAGTCGAGCCCGACAACAAGGCGGTGACTGAACCAGCTGGCGGGCCGGTGATTGAGCTGCGCGCTGCCCGTGAAGCGGTTGATACCATCACTGTTATCGAAGAGCTGCTGCGAAAACCGGGGAGGAACGTTCGGATAGAATCCTTCCGCGCCAGGCTTGGTGAATAACAGCGGGTGGCCAAGGACCGCACCGAACATCGCCGACAGTCCAACGTCGGCGCCGAGGTGGTTGTTGGCCTGGACGAAATTGAGACTTGTTCCAAGATCGAGCGTTGGCGTGAGAGCGAGATCGAGGTTGCCGTGCCCGTTGAACTGGCGGACGGAGTTGTTTGGCTCGATCCCCAGATCGTTCTCATAACTCGTCGCGAGATGATATCGCGCGACTCCGGCAGCGCCGGAGAGAGCAAGACTGTAGTGCCGGGACTGGCCTGTCTTGAACAGCGGCGTTCCGAGGGAGTCCTCGGTTGTGACACCATTGAAGGGGACGATGACGCCAGCCGCATTTTTTACATAGTTTGTGGGAAGGCGGTTTTTCGCGTCTCTGAAGTAGATCGCGCCGTCCTGAATCTGAAGACTGACCTGCGGCTTTCCGGCTCCCTTCTTCGTGATGATCTGGATAACGCCGTTAGCCGCTTCTGTGCCGTAGATCGTCGCCGCTGCGGGCCCCTTGATGATCTGGATGCTCTCGATGTCCTCGGGGCTGATGTCATTCAGGCGACCAGCAACGCTCGCGTTCTGCGCGCCGAATGCACCCCCCGCAGGATTCCCCGAAGGCCCGCCACCTGTCGTGTTGTTGACGCGCGCGCCATCGATATAAAGCAACGGATTGTTGTTGAGTCCGATGCTCGACACGCCGCGGATCTGAATGTTCGGACCGGCTCCCAGCCGCCCCGAGTTCTGCACGACCGCGACGCCGCTCGCCCGCGAGGTCAATAGCGCGCCAAGATCGGGAGCTGCAGACTTCGACAATTGATCTGTCGCATTGATTGTCGAAACAGCATTCCCGATCTCGCGCTTCGCCTGCGCGCCTGCCGTTCCCGTGATGACGATCTGATCCAGCGAAGCCGCCGCGACCTGCAGAACGATGTCGGCAGTCGCAGACTGATCGGCTGCCACGCTGACCGTTTGCCGCCCCGGAGAGTAGCCGATGCGTCGCGCAACAAGGGTGTGCGCCCCTGCCGGCACGTTTGCAAGCCGGTATCGTCCATTCTCGTCCGTGGCAGCGCTCAAGCGCGTTCCGTCGATCTGAACGACCGCACTCACGATGCCGCTCCTCGTGTTGGCGTCGAGCACCTGGCCCGTGACCGTTCCGCTCTGTGCGCCCTGCGCCCGCGCCGACGACACGCCGGGAAGAACTAATGCTCCGGCAAGAAAAACCGCGAAGAAGATTCTTCGCGCAACGTACAGACGGGGCTTCTCTCGCATTTCGGGCTCCATTTTTGAACGACAGTGACAATGCGACAAACGATGCGACGCTCAGGTCTGTCGCCGGACGGGGAGGATTCCCGTGGCGGCAACTGGCGCACTCCGGCGGCCTGCCACATTCCGGAACCTGGCAGAGCGCCCACCAACATACACCGATTTTGGTATACCGCAACGGTAGACCCAACGGGGACCCGTAATCAGTCGCCAGTGGTTCGCGACGGCAAACCTACGGTTGCGCCCGGCGCAACCCCGCCGTATGGTTGGCAAATGAACCGCGCTGCACCGCCACTGAAACGGAGGGTGGCTTCACAATGGACGGTTTCCGACATGCCGGAAGACAATTCTGCACAGTCACTCGATAACGTCTCCCAGGCATACAGAACCCTTCGCGGCGCGATAGTATGGGGCCGGCTGTCTCCTGGCTCGCGGTTGTCCGAACGAACGATCGCGGAACGGCTGGGATTGAGCAGAACTCCGGTGCGTAGTGCGTTGCACCGGTTGGAGCAGGAAGGCTTCGTCGCCTCACTTGGCCGGGGTCGGGAAAAGCGCCTCGTCGCCGCGCCACTCACGCTCGCCGACGGCCAGGAAGTCTATTTCATAGTCGGCCACCTCGAGGGGCTCGCCGCCCGGATTGCTGCTGCACTCCCCACAGCCCGCCGCGGGAAGCTCGTCACGCGTTTGCGGGAGCTCAATCGCAAGCTCGCCGCCGAATCGCGAAAGAGAGGAAATCCCGCGCGCGCGTTCGACCTCGACCTCGAGTTTCACCGCACCTACGTCGATGATGTGGTTGGCCCGCGGCTGCTCACGCTCCACCGCGCGATCAAGCCGCAAAGCGAGCGATATTCCCGTCTGTACATCAGCGTGCTGCTCGACGAGCTGTCAAACTCGATCAAGGAACACGAGGTGATTGCCCGGCGAATTGCCGAGGGCGACCCCGATGCGGCACAGCGGGCAGTCGAGAGAAACTGGAACAACGCCGCCACACGTCTGGCGCGGATAATCGCACAGCACGGCGAGCGCGGAAGCTGGGAGCCGTGGGGTGAATACGACCCGGAAGCGAAGAGCGTGCAGAGTCGGAACGGACGAAAACGATAGGCCGAACTCGTCGCAGTTGCAACCTTCTCGGACGCGATTCCTCGGGCAGCGCCCGTTTCACCTGAGGGCGAAAACCGAAGATGTCTTACTACGAGAACCAGACGGACGCCGAAGCCACGGAAGAAGACGAGGCCACCTGCGAGGCGACGACTCATACCTCCATGAACGTCCCAGTTGAACTCGTGCCGAAAGTTCGCGAGTTGATCGCCAACTGAAGAGCGGGAAAGCCCGGTTCCGACGCTCGGTTTCCCTAGAAGTCCGCAGAATGTCGTTGTTAGTTAGTGTCAGGTGGCGACTACGGATCAGAAGGTTTGGGGGTTCGAGTCCCTCCGGGCGCGTGCATCCAATTGCGTGGCGCGAACAACCATTAGGGGCGAGAACAACCTAGGGTTGTCTCGCCCTTCCTGTTTCTGGACCGCATATGTAAAACGGGGACAGCGCCAGGCCGTCCCCGTTTTACTTGCTCAAGTTGTATCAGCTCTCGATCTGCTACAACTCAAGCGCAGACAATCACTCCACCGGCGTTCGAACAGGTCTTGGCCGACTGCGCGTGGCTCGCTGTCGCGGTCCAGCTTTTCGGCGGGCCGGCAGCAGCTGTCGCTACGATCGTTACGTTCTCCGACGGCGTGAATCCCTGAAGAGGCGAGGAGTTCGACGCGGTACCACCGAAGTACACGCCGTTGTTGTCGGCGGCATACTGCTCTTCGTACGTCGCGAGGTTACGAAGGTCAGACTTCATAGCTGCGACATACGCCTTGTCCTTGGTGTTCGCAAACTTCGGGATCGCGATCGAAGCGAGAATGCCGATGATGACGACCACGATCAGAAGCTCGATTAGGGTAAAACCTTTTTTGCTGCGCATATGGATACACCTCTGAAAGCGTGGTATTTGATTCGCCTCGAGTACTGCGTCGAAGTTTCAAACCGACGGCGGAGTTGCAGGTGCCTGTGAGCGACGTCGTCGCGCGCATCCCCGGAAGCCGCCCTCTCTACAGGTAAGACGCGATCCTTTTCGCGTTTGCAACGGGAAAAAAGGAGGGAGAACCGGTGTGGCACGATAATGGTAAGCCCTTGCTGTTACTACACTTAGTCAGATCACAAATATGCGCCTAATGACAAAAACGTGGCGAATTGCGAGACCTGTTGCAGTGTGCAATCGCCGAAAATGCGCGCTCGGAATGACAAAAAAAGGAGCCCTCGCGGGCTCCTTTTAATGGATCGTGGGTCGACTTACCGCTCCCAGCGTGCCCGCACGTAAGCGAACCGGCCGTTGAATCCGAACGGTGAAAATCCGGTATAAGGAAGGATCCCGGAATTGTTGTTGGCGGGAATGTTCTCCGACGGATAGACGTCAGCAATGTTGTTCACGCCCAGCGTCGCGAAGAAATGCCGGATTAACGGCAGCGTGACGTTGGCATCGGTGATCCATCGCGCCTTGTAGGTCTGATCGAGCGCTGGATTTGTCGGGCCGCGAGTTGTGATCTCTCCATAGCGAGTCGTGTGAAGCGTCGCGTTGAAGCGCCGGATAGTATGATCCAGCGTGAAGTTGATTGTTCGGCGCGGCTGAGCCTCCTCGATCTTGGACCTTTCGAAACGATCAAACAGCGTCGCCTGCTGTGAGATTAGCACCGGTGGAGTGTCCGAGACACGTGTCACGACTGTTCCGGTGCGATTGAAACCACCTGTGAGTCCGGTGACGCCACGGGTGCCCCAGTCCATCAGGTACCGTCCGATGATGTCGAGTCCATTGGTCCTGGTATCGATGGCATTGGTGAAGTATCGTGCGCTCCCGACGTTGGGGAATCCCTGCCCGGCAAGGAAGGCCGTAATGCCGACGAAGTTACCAGTCAGCACGATGCGGTCCTTGATGATGATGCGGTAATAGTCAGCCGTCAGAGACAGCTGCTGCACAGGCTGGAGCGCGACTCCAAGGCTGACGTTCTGCGACTTTTCCGCCTTCAGGGGCTGCGCGCCAAGCGCCTGCGCGGCGCCGCTCGTCACGGGTAGTGTGCGCACTTCGACCGCCGTCAGTACCGACGGCGTGCCAAGGTTGATGAAGTTGGTCGCAGTGGAGGAAAAGAATTCCTGACCCAGCGACGGCGCACGGAATCCGTTGTTGTAGGCCCCACGAATGGAATAGCCTGGGAACACCTCGAGACGTCCGGAAACCTTTCCGATCGTGGTTGATCCGAAGTCGCTGTAGTGCTCAGTCCGGCCGGCCAAACCTATGAGGAGACGCGAGACCGGGCTCGCTTCGAAGTCCAGGTAACCGGCGACGTTGTTCCGACTGTGATTACCTGCGTCCCCCGGCTGGAAACCTGGGAAGACCTGCGCGCCCGGAATCGGCTGCGCACCGGTACTGGGGCCGTCCAGAACTTTTACTCCGCCATCGCGATAGGAATCTGGCTCGCCCGCGATGATTCCATACGTGTCCTGACGCGCCTCGAGGCCCAGGGCGACGTTGAGCGGCGACGCAAAGGAACCCATCGGGAACGCCCGGACGAAATCGAGATTACCGACAGCTTCGCCAAGCTTGAGTGATCCGGAATAGAAGCTCGTCGGGCTGGCGACGCCGAGTGTCGGGTTGACCGAATTGGTGATGGTGAAGTCGAAGCGATTGTGTCCGTACACTCCGCTCAGGTCGTAGTCCCAGCCAAGCAAATTTCCCTTGACGCCGAGAGTTCCTGAATAGTCGCCGATCTTGCTGTTGATGAGCGGAAGGAATCCGTCCGGATAGATCGCCCGGACATTATTGTTGTTTGACGGCATGCGCCAATTGCCGGCGCCCTGGCCGTTGCGCCTTCCGATCCCACCAAACGCGTACACTTGCGCGCCATTTTGAAAAGCAGGCAGTGCACTATTGAAGAAGAAACCAAGGTCGTTTACGTGCGCGTCGCCCTGCCTGAAGTCGACCCTGTTATTGAGAGCGGGATCGAGGTTCCGCGGATCACCTGTGAAGTATTGCTGCCGTGAGTCGGGGAGGGCCCTGTTGGTTGATCCCCGATTCTCGTACTGCCCGGTGACGTGAAAATATCCGTTGTTTTCGAAGAGTTTTCCGGTGTTCACCGACACCGCGCTGACGTCACCGTCTCTCAGCTTGTTGTTTCCGGGAAGGCGCTTGAGTGTCGTGTAGTTCTGCCCCACTTCGTATTCGGCATCGGTCGACTCATCCGATTTGAGGATGATGTTGATCACGCCGGCGATCGCGTCGGAGCCGTACTGCGCCGCGGCTCCATCGCGGAGAATCTCGATTCTCTCGATCGCGCTCGCGGGTATCGCGTTGAGGTCGACGCCGGTCGATCCTCGCCCGATCGTGCCGTTGACGTTGACGAGGGCGCTCGTGTGGCGGCGCTTGCCGTTGATCAACACCAGAACCTGGTCGGGACCGAGCCCTCGCAGAGTCGACGGACGAACGTGATCGGTGCCGTCAGAGATCGTCGGTCTCGGAAAGTTGAAGGACGGAGCGAGGGCCTGAATTATCTGGCTCGTCTCCACCTGGCCAGTTTGTCTGATCTCAGCCGGAGTGAGCACGTCGACGGGAACCGGCGAATTGAGAACCGTGCGGTCGTGCGCGCGAGTTCCCAGGATGACGGCGGCATTCAGCTCGGTGACTCCGCGATCGAGTGAGTAGTCGCGATTCAGATTCTGGTCGGCGGCGACGCTGATCGTGTCGCGCTGCGGAGCATAACCCACGTAGGTGACGAGAATTACCTGGCGTCCGGCAGGCACGGGAAGCCTGTAGCTTCCATCGCTCCGCGACACCGTTCCCTGGGTCGTTCCGGTGATGGAGACGTGCGCACCGGCAAGTGGCTGTCCGTTCTGCCGGTCGATTACCTTGCCCGCGAGTATCGCCGCTGTCTGGGCGCCGACCGCGAGTGGCGTGAAGATGGCCAGGGTGAGAAAGCGCATCGAACGCGCGAGACTCCCCGCGGCGCTTGGGGATGTGTGCAAGCTTGGCTTACGAGTGGTGAAATGCATGTGGGGTCCCGGTTGATGAGGGGGAGAGGTGCCGGGTGGACAGACAGTGCCTCTTCGCCAATACTCACCTGATCGGCCCGAAGCGCAACAATGAGGTGAGTGGAGCCTCCCGCGCGCTATGGGTATCTGTTAAGATGTGTGAGACTCCTTCGCTCGAAGGAGCTTCGTTTTTTTCGGGGCGTAGCGTAGCCCGGTAGCGCGCCTGCTTCGGGAGCAGGAGGTCGCTGGTTCAAATCCAGTCGCCCCGACTGTTTAACTGACGGCTCGACATCAACTTAGATGCTCGGGCCGTTTTGCATCGTGAAACTGATTACCCGTTCCATTACCCGTTTGTCCTGAATTCATGTACCTGTCGCACGCTCGGTGCGCTTGAGCGGTTCCGACATCACGGCCAGCATCGTCTCGGTATCAGCGAATTGGTAGCACTCCGTGAGAACACTGGCGCTCTTGGGACTCCAACCGCCGGCCGCGAGGACGTCGGCTTGCGGGTGATGCTTCCGCTCGCTGGCCCACTTGCGCCTGAACGAGTGCCATCCGCCGGAGGCCGGCAACTCGGCGCGTGTGGCTGCATCGCTGAGCGCGTGCTGAAATACTTCACGCCCCAGCGGCCGGGTTGAATCGGTGGAAGAGGGGAACACCAGGCCTCCGAACGCACCGCCGAGTCGCAGGCGAAAGCGTTTGACCTCTTCGAGCAGAGTCGGCGGCATCGGCACTAGCCACTCCTTACGCTTCTTGTCTGCCTCCGCACGCCACAGGATCGTGGACGCTTCCAGATCGAAGTCCGTCCACGCGAGTTGCCGAATGGATCCGATCCGCCGGCCCGTAGCCTCTGACAACACCAGAGCGAGCTCCATTCGTATCCATCGTTGCGTCCCCGTCTCCTCGGCCAGCTCCTTCATCGCCTTTCGTATGGCTGTGAACCTCTCCCACGTTGCGACCGGCCTCTTGGGGTTCGCCTCCCGATCGCCGCGAATTCCGGCGAGCGGGTTAGCTGGGAGCAGGCGGTGGCCGCCGCGCGTCCGAATAGTGGTGGCCCAGCGAAGCATCGTCTTGAGAATGCGTAGCTCGACCTCGGGCGTCCGTGCTCGAACGGCCGTGGTCTCCTCACCGTCTTCCAGCTTGATTCCGCCGGCGAGACGCTTGGTCGTGAAGGCCCGGACATC
Source organism: Gemmatimonadota bacterium (assembly GCA_030946665.1). The sequence continues at coordinate 9,911 of JALYYH010000027.1, read as the reverse complement.
CGCCTCGGTGAAATTGCGAACGTCGGCACTTTCACCGAAGTAGGCTATTAACACCCCGACGTGATACTCGTCCTCTGCTCGGGTGCGCGGTGTGTTGTCGAGGAAGTCCGGCGACTCCTTGCTATACCGCTCCCATAGATACTTGAGACGGAGTGCGCCGTTCTCGATCACATCCTCCTGCCGCAACAGCGCGGCGAGAAGCTTGGTACCGAGACGATCCGCCTCGGCGCGATCGCTTGTCCCGAGCGACTTTCGATTCTTTCCGCTACCGGCGACCCAAACGTCCCGGTAAAAGATTCCCTTCGCACTCTCAAACAGCCGGATGCGCGCTCCTCGTGAACCGAGGGAACGCACCCATCTTCCATCTACCTGTCGCCAAGTGTCACGGCGCGGCTTACGAGGCATTGTGCTCTCTCCTCACCGCCGTGAGCCCACAAGGGAACGGGCGTCGGCGTCGGGATTGTACGACTGACTCGCAGTCGCCGCCAGACTGACCTTCCTCGGGCATTCCGACACCTTCACCCGCGGCGCGTGCTTCCGTCCGTGGTCGGTGAGCTTCCCGGCTCTGATGAGTCGCGAGAGATGATCCGGGCTGTATCCCGTAACGCCGGATGCTTTAGTGAGCGTCACCGGCTGTTCGTCGGCTACCAGGGCGTGTAGATCGCCCAGGAACTCGTCGATGAGCGAAGCCGCGTCGACGTGCGCGCGTAACTTGGCCATTTCCCCTTGTCGTGCCTGCCACCGGGCGAGGACTGCGGAGTTAGATGCGACGGCCATCAGCCGGTCCTCCGTCGCCGCGGCTTGCAACGCTCGAGCGCCGCACAGAAGCCACACATGACTCGCCAGCCGCCGCCTTCGCGCGGGACGAGTTCTAGTTGCCACTGTCGCTCATTGCTCCAGGCGACGAAATCGCAGGACTCGCAACCGTCTGCTGCGCGTCGTATCTCCCGTTCGCGTTCAGCCGGTGTCGGGACGCGATCGATTGTCATACGACGGCCCTTTGAAGCGTAGATCCAGAGGCTAGTCCATGGGTTTGGTCCATGCCGGGGTCTTTATAGACCCCCGGCACATGGACCAAGGGACCCTCGGATGAATGGACTAACGATGGACTTACGATGGACCTTGGACCAAGTGCCAGCCTGCCGGCCTCGGTCACGAGGTACTTTTTATCAGCCCCAGGCTTCACGTAACCTCTTACCTGCAACCAGTCTCGAGCGTTCTGGAAGCTGCTATTTTTCTCGTCGAGACCGGCCTCCTTCCTCCAAGCCGTGTTGGTGAGTCCGTCGGGAGACCGGTGGAGCGCCTGTAGACTAACCAGCCTATTTCCATCGAGTGTCCCACCAGTTTGGTCCATCGGTTTTAGGACGAGACTTTTCAGGACCGGAACCGCTTCGAAGGTCAGTTTTGGGAAGTGCGCGGCATCCTTTTGCTTCTTGCATTGGAGTGTTACGCGGTCTCCGTCGCGATCGGCTTGGATATCGGTGTCCATGGCGCAGTGGTTCGAACTGTTGCCGCGACCTCGCTCCGCTTGAGTCCAGCCGGTGTGATGGACTACCAGCACGGTAGCGCCCGTTGTCTGCCTGAGACTGTCCAAGCCCGCAATGAACGCGTTCATGTCCTCGGTTGCGTTCTCGTTACCCTTCATGTTGCGCGCGAGCGTGTCGATGACGATGAGGGCCGGGGGCGCAGGGAGTTGCATCTCGACCGCCTCGATCAGCCCTTTGAGGTCTTCACTGTCGGGCACTACCTCCAACCGGTGCCTCACGAAATACACGCCGATTTTTCCCGACACGCGGTGGTATTTCTTCCAAGCGCTGACGCGATGCTTCGCTCCGTGGATTCCTTCGGCCATCACGTAGACGACATTTCCGCGAGCTACCGGGCGACCATGCCAGTCGAGGCCGGTGGCGATGTGACAGCAAAGATCCAGGGCGACAAACGATTTCAGACTCTCGGACGGCCCGAACAGTTGCGCGAGGGCGTTCCCGGGGATAACTCCGGGCACGATCCATTCGGGTTCGGGGATTTGCCCGATCTCCTCGTCATCAAACAGTCTGACGCGAGGCGCGGGCTGGTCGGCCCTCGGCGCATCAGAGAGCGAATCAATCAGCTCGAGCAGGTGTTCGACGTCACCGCATCTCATTAACCAGTCGGTCACGTCGCCATGTTCCGGCAGGTCGGGCAGGCTCAGCGTGCGCACTCGTTGTGCGATTCCGACTAAAGCGCTTGTGATCTTCTCGGCGTGCTGCCGCCCCGGCTCGTCGTTGTCGGGGAGGACTACAACGTCTGCGCCACGTAGTGTCTCGCTGTACTCGGGCAGCCACTTCGCCCCAGCGCCCGCGGCGATTGTGGTCGCGTCCAGTCCGAGCGAGAGGAGCGAGTCCACATCCTTCTCGCCCTCAACGATGTATATCCTGCGGCCCAGGGATACAGCCTCAATGATTTCGGGCAGTCGGTAGAGGACGCGCCGAACATCGCCGAGCTTCCAGATGTAGCCGCCACTCCCGTCGGGTCGACGTTGCCGGAACTCCTTTGGCTGATAGCGTACCACCTCATAGAGCGTCTTCCCGGACTCGTCGACGTATGGGAAGACGAGCGGCGCAGCCGATTCCGTGGGCGCCCGTGCAGGACAATCCAGCTTGGCGAGGATTTCAGTAAACGTGCATCCCGCATGACACGTGAGCAGAAGCTTCCCATCACGCCCCGAGCCGAGGGAGAGACTCGATCGTTGGTCATCGTGTGCAGGGCACCTGGCCGTATAGCCGCCGCCTCCGTCAGACTTCACGTGCTTGAGTTGCGGGAGTACGGCCCTGAGTTCGTCGGCGCTCATGCTGCGACCTCACGGAGATTCGTTTCCATCTCAGCGATAGCGTCCCACGTGTCAGTGATGACGTCGACGGGGAAGCCGAGCTTTTTGGCGCGGCGCACTATGCCATCACGTTCAACCGAGCTCGTTGTATAGGTCGTCGTGGCGATGAGACGCGAGCTTTCCCTCGGCCCCATATGGGAAAGCGTAGCTTCTTCGAGCGTGAGGATCGCGGCCAATTGGAGGCGTCCGCGCCGGAGCGCTCTGTTTCTATCGAGCATGGCTCGCCTCGTACGGATCGACGTCCCAGGCCAATTCCGGCTGCTCCTCGAGCAGGGACCAGAAGCGCGGAATGATCTGCTCGCCCAGTTCTTTGAACGTGACAATGCAACCGGCACCGGGTCGGTATGAGCCGGAGTTTGTTTTGTCGAGGCGGCAGAATCGGATTGCTGGGATGCCCCCGCGTAGGAGAAGGGCGAGCGCGGCTGGCCTGTGTTGCGCGTGACGGAGGTTTGCCGGCGTCCAGAGGGCCGGGTCGCTGCTGAAAATCAGGAGCGGGCCTTCTGGGTCAAAGCTGCCTTGGGGTAGAGATGCGAGCGCATTACGTCGTTGCGCTGTGAGCGTCCCTTGGGTATCGTTGTTGCTCATTACTTGTGAAGCTCCTGGTGCTGTGCCGTAAGAGTTCGTGGTGCCAGCGAGTGAGTTGGAGGGCCGTTACCGATTCGCCTCGGGACGGCCTTGTTTGTTTTCCGGTACTGCGGTGGTGCGCCTTTCTCCTGAAGGCTCGGGTGAAAACGAGAAAAGCCGGTGATTCCCCTCGGGGATTCATCGGCTTTTGAATTATCCTGCTGCTGCTGTTGGTGCGCTGTTTTACATCGCGCCCCTTATAGACTCATTCAGGTCGAGCATCAGTAGTCTTTCCCGGCAACGTATCCGAGTCCCGCCAAATGTTGAGCAAAGGCGGGGTTCTGCGCCGCCATGACCCGATCACGCTGTGCGAGCGGGGGCAAAAAGTCTTGCATCGGTTTGTAACCGGCGGACGTGAGAGCTTTCGCGTAGACGGTGTCGCGTTGGGCTTGAGCCTTCTCTTGCGGCGTCAGCGGGCGCAGCGGCGCGCTGTGGCCTGTCGCGTTCGGTCGTGGTCCCAGTAGCGCGACAGGGTCCTTCCCTTGCGCCTTAGCGGCTGCGGCAGCCCTGTCCCAGTCGGCACCTTGCTGCGCGCCACTACCCGATCTCCCGCTAATGCCTGGCGGAGAGGGCGGCGTTATCGGCTGTCCGCTTGTGGGGTCGCGGGGCATAATTTGAGTTCCGCCGCGTTGTGCGGCGATGTCCTCGCGAGTCGCATTACTCTCGCGCGCGAGCTCGGCCTTCCGGTCCATGAACCGCTGAGTACCCGCGTTCATGTCGAGCGGTGTGAGGTTGTACTTCTTCTTCGTCGCATCGGGGATCTGGTTCCAGGCGTTCTGTGCATACCCGCCCGTAGCGTTGATAGCGTCGTCGACAACGGCGTGCTTCTCGGTGTTGCCGAGCGCCTCGTGCTGCGTGGCGTGGTCAATGTTTGCGACGGCTATAGACGTGCGGTTGTTCGCGGCTGATCGTGTGTTCTCGGCTGCGATTACTTTGTTCGTCCGGTTCGTTTCGATCGCAGCCCGTATGCCTTCGATGTCGCGCTCGTTCTTGAAGTGCGCCGCGTCGCGGGTCAGGTCGAAGGTCTGCTCGTTCGCTATCTCCGACTCGCGCACACTGGGATGATCTTTTACGAGGAAGGAAGACGGTTCTGAGCTTCCGCTACCGAAATGATTAGAGAGGAACGAGCCGATTTTTTGCTCGAAACTTTGATCGGGCGGTGCCTCGATCTTGGGCATTGTCTGGCGGGTGTAGCCTGCCTCTCCTAGCCGTACCTGATTCAACTGGTCTGCGTCCGTTGCAGCCTGCTTTCGGTCGGCGGCATCTTGTTCTTGAATTCTGAGGCCTTTCATCGCCGCGTAGGAATTAAGAAAGCCAGCGACCCCAGCTTCCCAGGGAGATGGCGGATAGTTCGGGTTAGGCATTTAAATCGATCCTCGTGACAGACATGGATGTGAGAAAGCTCCTCGAGCTTCGAGAAGGTTTGGAGCGTTCGGTTTGTGGGGTCGGAGCAACGCCGGGCGAAGCTTCACGCTCGGCGATTCAGATTCGTCCGTGGGATTACTCTCGCGGACAACTGGCAGGAATGTGGATCACACGCCTCCCTCGTATAGACGAGAAAGATTTTGGCGGGGCGGCCGGATCTGTACGAGAGAGAGCGCGTGACGCTCGAAGGCGGGAACTACGCGAACCGGCTTCGCCGATCCGATTTGGTCTGATACACGTCATTAAATCTCTCTCGCTGCTGCATCCGGAATATTGAAGACATTCGCCCCTTCTACCTAAGGACGCGTCGCGGGGCGAAAGGTCACATGATTGTTTCCTCTAAATCGTGTGCCTTTCCCGCACATGACGGCTAACGTTAACGCTCACATCGACTTACGCCGTTTCCCTGTTTTCGGCAAGCCGTCGAGCGATTTCGACGCGCGCTTCCACGCTGCGATCCTGTTGACGTTGGGGAGCCCTTCCGGGTCGAGGTCGCGGAGATGACGGAGAATCAGACGGCGAAGCAAGTCCGCAACGGTGCGGCCGTCTTCCTGGGCGACAGCTTGCAGTCGGTCGACCATCCAAGGCGGCAAACTAAAATGAAGCCTCCGCATCGTGACGCGTTTCTTCTTCGCCATCAGCGTTGCCTTTCGCTCGAAGGGCCGTGCTTGCGATTGTATCGGGCGATCGCTCGGTCTAGCGCTTCCTCGGCGGTGCTGCCGTTGGAGACGGGGTAGAACTTGGGCGGCTCACCCGGTCCCGATGTCCGGCACCAATGCACTAAGTAGTCGCCGCCGTCAGTGTGCAGCGTGAGCTTGTGGTCGGCCAGGAATCGCCACCGTTCAGCGTCGGAAGACATCCTCAAAATTACCGCGGCCCCTGCTCATCCCGCGAGCACTCGTTCGCCCGGCGGGCTGTTACCCTTAGAAGACCTACAGACGAGCCAAAGCCCAATGGAGTCTGAGCGCTCTTACAAATACGACGTCGCGTTTTCGTTTCTGGCGGCCGATCTGTCCGTTGCTAAGGACCTTCAGGGAAGGTTGGAGCCCGGATTGGCCGTGTTCATGTACGAGCGCCGAAAGGAAGAGCTGTTGGGGCGCGACGGCATGGATGCCTTCTCGGAGGTGTTCCGCCGCGATGCGCGGCTTTCCGTAATCCTGTACCGCAAAGGCTGGGGAGAAACAGCCTGGACGGGCTTCGAGGAATCAGCGATCAAGTCCCGCGCGCTCGAGACTAGGTTTACCTCATTGATGGTAGTTCGCCTCGACCGAGCCGACTTACCGACATGGATTCCCTCGCAACAGCTTTACAGCAGCGAGGCGACCGACACGCGAGCGGAGATGGCAGCGGTCATTCGAGCCCGTGCAAAAGAACGCGGGGCGGTCGTGCGAACGCTGACTGCCCCGGAGCTTGCCTTGAAACGGGCGAAGGAAGAGAATTCAAAAGAGGTTCGTGAGCAGCGCCAGCGCGCGAACACCGCTCCCGGTGAGATTCGGGCCGAACTCCAAAGGCTCTACTCGGAAATCATACGGCTGGTAGAGGTAATCCGCGCCGGCAATTCCGAGATAGACATTAGAGCGGGTTTTCACGGCGATAATTGTGCAATCACTAGTGCGCGAACCTCGGTGAGCATGACCCTCTATCGGGCGGGCAACACGCTCCGAGACCTTACGCTTCGAGTGAACGACTGGGATGCGCCGAGCAGGCTGCCGACCCCGAGCGATCCGAGTCCAGGCGGCTCGCGTCACGCTGGCGCAACGCACTACAGTCCCGTCGTCTCCGAGCATGACGAGTGGGCCTGGCGTTGGGAGCCGAGTCCCGACCCGAGCGGAGTCTTCGTGTTCTCGATGCGCGATGAGACATACCGCTCGGCAGAGCTTGCGGATTCCATCGTCCGGCGTCACGTCGAACGGTTCTTTCGGGATTAGTACGCGACAACTCGCGCGTCTCGGCGCGCCCCGAATCGCCAGTTTTTTGTGCGAGGAATTTCTGCCGACGAACTGCGGCACATTCTCCTCAGGGAAGTCGTGTGCACAGTGTGTATATCGAACGCGACGAGAGTAGCGAACGGCTTTCGTTTTCGCGCTTGACAGATGCTTGTGACACGTTTTAACCGTTCCGCCGACACCTCACACAAGGCGGCGAAGATGGCGAAGAACACGAAGGGCAAGAGACTACTACCGAGAGGCGCACAACGCTGGTTTATCCAGCAGGCACATAAGGCGATCGAGGGCATGCGGAGAGATGCGAGCCTGTACCACGCGATAGCCGAGAGCGAGGTCGAGCCACTCGTCGACCGGTTCCGCGCCGAGGACCCGAGCTTCTACATGGAATGGGAAGCGGATAGCTCGGACGAGTTCAGGGCGGGTGCATACGGTGGGAAGTGGACGATCGACTGGGATGCCTTTTCTGTGGCGCTCAAACGGTTCGAGGATGCGTTACGCTCGGGGATGACGCTCGATCAATGGCTCGCCGCCAATATGTCCGATGCACTCGCCTCGGGCGTTGTTGGCGGCTCGCGGATGCTGGACGCCGCAACGCGGGCGACACTCGCCGAGCAGGCACGTCGGAGGGCGGTACCATGATCGAACCTCTTACGAGAGCGCCAATGGAGCTTCCTAGGTGGTTCCTCGTGGTTTTCGCAGCGTGCCTCCTGACGATCACGCTGGCTTTCACAATCCGATTTCTCAGGCCAGAACATGATTGGCAACATGACACCGATAATGTTGGGGCCTTTGACCGAAAAACCGGGACATGGTGCTACTACAATCGGAACACCGCTGTCTATTACTGCTCCGATCTCGCACATGGCCGGCCTATGATTCTGCGACATTAGCGAACCTTTCTCACAGTGATTCCAGAGAAGATAGACCACTCCGGCGCTCTCGTAGCGTTCACGGAATTGCAACGGCTCGTCCTGGCGCTCGAGGGGGAGACCGTATGCCCAGCTCGGCCAGCGCGTTACTTACCCACGCGGCCGAACTGTACGCCCTGCGTGAGAAGCTGCTCGACCGGCTCCCTCCCGAAGTACGCCGTGTGCATACCCGCCGAGGACGCAAACATCGGTCGACCCTTGAAGCCGATAGCGAACACCTGTCCGATGTGATCCGCGGTGAACGGTCGTCGAACGCAGCGCAGGCGCGTTTGCCGGTCTTGGCTCGCGGCTTGGCTTATTTGGGCGCTTTCTTTATCACCACAGCGTTTGTAATGTTGCTCGCCCAATACACCGCTTCCGCATCCAGCGCGATGTCGCCAACGGCATCGTTAGCGGCAATGGTCGTCATGGAGAAGTCGGATAGCCTGAAGCGTCTCAGCGACCCCCCGTCGTTGACGTATAGTGATACCCCGTCGCTATTCATGTTCTGAAGGCTGGTGCTGAGCCCACTCGCTCGAATGGTGGCAACGCCTCCCGAAACCGGCACGCTGCGGATTGACCCGGATCCCGCGCCGGTCCCTGCCTCACTCCAATAGAGCGTTCCGTTGACGACGAGCATACTCCGCCAGCCACCTCCCTGCTGAGCGCCACCGACTCCTGTAACCACCGTGGTCGACGGTCCTCCGTTGACTGACATCCTCTCGATCGTCGTGGCCGTGCCGGTGGTCATTTTGAAATACAACTGCCCGCCATCGACGGCGAATGGCGAGACGATCCCAGGAGTGAGGTTGAATAAGGAGCCGTCGGACGCTCGCACCCGGACGATGCCCGGAGAGGAGGGAGGGGCGTCAGCAGTAGCGACTGTGTAAAAATTCACCCCATCGAACTCGAGGTCGGGTCCAGCCGCATAATCTGACCCCAACCAAAGGACCGTCTGCGTCCAGGTGCCAGCCGCTGCGCGAATGATCCCGCTATCCCAGCGAAGCATCCTATATATCTGCAGCGTAGCAACGCCGGCTCCGTCGGCGAGGACGCGCCCCGCAGACGCAAGGACATTCGTAGAACCACGCACTATCGCAGTTCCCCCCATCTTGGGCGCGCTCACGAGGTCGCCACGTTCGCCTCCGCCGCCCAATTTGGCCGACGTGAAGACGACTGCACTGTCCACGACTGTCAGTCCGATCACCGGCGATTGCCACGAAGCGACGATCGCGGTCGGGCTCACATCGAAGGGCGCGCTTGACGCCGCGCTAACGCCGGCCATGGAGGTTGTCGCGGAGAGCGTATATCCTGACCCTGGCTGATTGAGTGTCACGCTTGAGAAGCTAGCCAAGCCGTTCACGGGCGCAGTCGCCTCGCCCCCGGTGAGCGATGCGCTTCCCGGGTTATTCAAAAGCGAGAGAGTGACGGGTGCCACGGACGACATGGCCACGTTTCCATACTGGTCCTCTAGAGCCACCACGATTGTCGGGGCGTAGACCCGCCAGCCCGTGTTCGACGGCTGCGTCAGAAACGCGAGTTTCGCCGGAGGCCCGGCGATGCTGACTGCCGTGATCGTGAGCGGGGAACCGGTCAGCCCCGTCGCTGTCGCCGTCATGGTGTTTGTGCCGGCAATGGTGCCCAGCGTCCAACTCGGGACGGCAGCGATGCCGCTCGTATTTGTCGTCTGCGCTGCGCCGCTAATGCTTCCGCCACCCGAGGCGACCGCGAAGCTGACTGCGACCCCGGCGACCGGATTGTCATTCGCGTCCTTCACGATCACGCGTGGCGGATTGGCAACGGGCAAGCCCGCCGTTCCCGTGGTGCTCCCATCGACGAGAGCGATTTGCGCCGCCGGCCCAGCGGTACCTGTAGCGGTGAATGTGACCGGAGCGCCAGCAACGCCCGTAGCCGTCGCGGTCAGTGTATTCGTGCCTGCGGGCTTTCCCAGTGTCCAACTCGTAACCTGTGCTATGCCTACGCTATTCGTGGTCTGCGTCGCCCCCGTGGTGGTGCCCCCGCCCGACGCGACTGCAAACGTCACGCTTATCCCGCTCACTGGATTGTTGTTGGCATCCTTCACGAGCACACTTGGAGCAACCCCGACGGCAGTGCCGGCTGTCGCTGACTGGTTATTAC
>JALYYH010000057.1 GCA_030946665.1 Gemmatimonadota bacterium | reverse complement strand
TTGTGCGTCTCGGCGTATCCCTCAGCCGGACTCGCGCGATCGGGACGACCTGCGTACCGCGTCAGCAGCGCGTTGCCGGTCGACATGCGGAGACGAGGCGAGACGTAGGACCAGGCGCCCTGATTCTTCGGCTCTTCCTGCGCCCAGACAACCTCCTCGATCGCCGGATATAGATCGACGATTTGCGCGACCTGATTGCCTGGCCACGGGTAAAGCTCTTCGATTCTGACGATCGCGACATGCGGTGCGCGCTTCGCGGCGAGATCGTAGTAGATCTTCCCGGTGCAGAACACCAACCGCGTGATCGCATCTCTCTTCTGCGATGCGGTCGGATCATCGATCACTGGCCGGAACTTCCCGCTCGCCAGCTCGCTTAGATTCGACGCCGCCTCAGGCAGACGCAGCAGGCTCTTCGGCTGCATCAGAATGAGTGGACGCCGCTCCGACAATGCCGCTTGTCGCCTCAGAACGTGAAAGTACTGCGCCGGCGTCGACGGATATGCTACGCGCTGATTCCCCTCCGCGCACAGCTGGAGAAATCTCTCGAGGCGGGCGCTCGAATGCTCGGGCCCCTGGCCCTCGTAGCCGTGAGGAAGCAGCAGCACGATCGACGAATCCTGCCCCCACTTGGCGCGATCGGCGGATATGAACTGATCGATGATCGGCTGCGCGACGTTCACGAAATCTCCGTACTGCGCTTCCCACAGCACCAGCGTGTCCTCGGCTGCCGTGCTGTAACCGTACTCGAATCCGAGGACCGCGGTTTCCGAAAGCGGACTGTTGTAGATCTCGAAGCGCCCGTGATTTTCCCCATCGGCGACGTGCGCCAGCGGAACGTAGATCTCTCCCGATTCCGCGTCGTGCAGCACCGCCTGCCGGTGTGAGAATGTCGCGCGCTCGGCGTCCTGTCCCGTGAGACGGACCGATGTTCCGTCGGTGAGAAGCGAGGCGAATGCCAACGCTTCCGCGTGGCCCCAGTCGATTCCGCCGGCATCACCCATTGCGTCCGCGCGTCGCGCCAGAGTTTTCGCCAGCCGAGGATTCACCTTGAGCGTGGAAGGCCACCTCAGCAGGTTCTCGTTGAGCGCGCGCAGCTGCTCCGGATCCACCGCCGTGTCAGTGCCGGCGCCCGACAGATCCGGCTCTCCTTCCTTTGGCGCTCGGTGCTCCGGAGGATGGATCTCGCCACTCTTCATCGCCGTCTGAATGGTGTCGAAGTTCGCCGCCGCATCCGCGTCGAGCTTCTTCACGTCCTCGTCACTGACGACTCCTTCGGCGACGAGCCGGGTGCCCCAGACTTCCCGAGGCGATGGATGCGCCCGGATCTTCTTGTAGAGAGCTGGCTGGGTGAACGATGGCTCGTCGGTCTCGTTATGCCCATGACGCCGGTAGCCCACCACGTCGATCAGGAAATCCTTCGCGAACCTGGCGCGATATTCTATCCCGAGTCTCGTCACGTGTACGCACGACTCCGCGTCATCGGCGTTGACGTGAACGATCGGCACCTCGAATCCCTTTGCGAGATCACTGGCGTAATGGGTCGATCGCGCATCGATCGGATCAGTCGTGAATCCAACCTGATTGTTGACGATGATGTGTAGCGTTCCACCCGTGCGGAATCCTTCCAGTCCCGAGAGATTGAACGTCTCGGGAACGACGCCTTCGCCAGGGAATGCCGCGTCGCCGTGGACGCAGACCGGCAGCACCGCCGACTCGTCGCGCACTCCGCCGCCGGCCAGAACCTGGCGCGCTCTCGCTACGCCTTCGAGCACGGGATTAACCACCTCGAGATGGCTCGGGTTCGGGATCAGCATGATGTCGACTTCGGCGCCGCTCGCGGTCTGTCTCGTCCCGCGCGCACCGAGGTGGTATTTCACGTCGCCGGTCTCACTTACCGCGTTTGTCGAGGCGTGCTTGCCCTCGAACTCCTCGAAGATCGTTGCGTATGGCTTGCCCAGTATGTGCGCGAGAACATTGATGCGGCCGCGATGCGCCATGGCTAGATCGATCTCGCGCGTGCCATGCGTAACGGCCGCCTCGATCGCGACGTCGAGCATTGGAACGAGAATGTCACCGCCCTCGATCGAGAAGCGCTTGTAGCCCTGATAGGCGCGTCCGAGAAACCGCTCGAGTCCATCGACTTCCGTGAGTCGCTGCAGGACAGCGCGCTTCTCTTCTTCGCTGAGCGGCGCGTTGAGTCGTCCGCTCTCGATCGTCTCGCGCAGCCATTCACGCTCGTCCACTTTTCCGAGGTGCGAGATCTCGAAGCCGATTCGCGACGAATAGAACTCGCGGAGGCTGGCAACCACATCTGCTGCGGTCCCGTCTTCACCACCAAGCGCGGCCGCTGGAATTCTTTGCAGGTCTTCTTCGCTCAGGCCATGGAATTCCGGATTGAGCTCCGGAGTTCCGCCGGGTGGAGTCCCGAGTGGATCCAGCGGGACGGCGAGGTGACCAAAATTTCGTATCGCATCCACCAGCTTCGCCGCGGCTGCGACTTTCCTCAGCAGCTCGGCATCGGTCTGGCCTGAAACGGCTTCTCCGGCGGCGGCGGTGCCACCGAGGCTGTGCGCAAATCGGAAGAATTGTCGCCACGATTCGTCCACCGACGCAGGATCGCGCCGGTAGGCCTCGTACATCTCGCTTATGTATCCGTCGTTGAAGATGCCCGTGATCGGGTCGGAGCTCATGCCTCTAAATTTAACCGCGCTCTACAGCCCTTGGTGCTGTGTTCAGAGGCAGGGGAAGCGTGTACTTCGGGCGGGCCGCCGCCGCATGCAGGATCTTCAGGGCCGGCACGGTCTCGAGCGTCGGAAGGTAGAGGAACCCCGCAATCCCGTTGACA
>JALYYH010000048.1 GCA_030946665.1 Gemmatimonadota bacterium | reverse complement strand
AAGTGCAAGTCGGAGCTCGAGTACCGTGAATCAGAACAGGTCCTCGTCTGCCACAAGTGCCGGCTTCGCTACGCCGTGCGCGATGATATCCCAATCATGCTGATCGATGAGGCGACTCCTTTCTAGCATAGCGATCGCGAGCCTGCTCGCGCGAGGCGCGAGAGCGCAGACGACGACCGGAAGTGAGGGAGCTCTGTTTCTGCTTCTGCCCACCGGCGCTCAGTCAGTGGGAATGGGACAGGCTATGGTCGCCGGGAAACCGGGAAGCGAGGGGATCTGGTGGAACCCAGCGTCGGTGGCCGGCCAGGAGAAGCGCGAGCTCGCGATCCATCACTCCAAGACGATTTCAGGAGTCGGCGACGCATTTTCTTTCGTGTTGCCGACGCGCTCGCTCGGGACCGCGGCTCTCTCGCTCGGCGTCCTTGACCTTGGGGAACAACAGGTCACCGACGACCTTGGCCAGGTAATCGGTGTCATCCTTCCTCGTGATGTGGTGCTCGCAGGTACCTACGCGAACCAGGTCACCAAGCGCCTCGACGCCGGACTCACCTACAAGGTTATTCAGCTACGCGTGGATTGCACCGGCCAGTGCGCGAGCGTGGGAGCCGCAGTCGAGAGCTCGAGAGCCGTCGACCTGGGAGCACAGTATCGGCTCGACGCCGGAGCGCCCCTCACCTTCGGAGTCGCGATCAGGAATCTTGGCGGGCGACTCAACTCGAGACAGACAAACCAGCGTGACCCGCTTCCGACTCAGGTCGAGATCGGTGCAATGTATCGCCTCAAGTTTCTCGATCAATACGTGAAGGATACTGAGCTGCGCGCCTCGGGGAGCTACGTCGATACGCGAGCGTTCGGGGGAAGGGGAGTACGTTTTGGCACCGACGTCCTCTACGAAGGAAAAGTCCATCTGAGAGCGGGTTACGTCGGGCGGGATCGGCGCGGAGATGCAACCGCCTCCCTCGGATTCGGCTTGCAAAGCGGCTCTCTGGTCTTCGACATCGCTCGCACTTTCGGCGGCATACCCGCGGACAATGGGCAATCGCCTGTCTGGGTATCGCTCAGATATCTGTTTTGAGAATACTCTACGCACTGCTGATATTCGTTCCGATCGCTATCCTGGCACGAGTGCTGGGCGCTCCGCCCATCGTTATCTTCGGGCTGAGCGCACTCGCGATCATCCCGCTGTCTGGAGTACTCGGCGCCGCCACCGAGGCGGTGGCTGAGCACACCAGTCCCGCGATCGGAGGGGTCCTCAGCGCGACGATGGGGAACCTGGCGGAGCTGATCATCGCATCGGTCGCTCTGCGGGCGGGTTTGATAGATCTGGTCAAGGCGTCGATCACCGGCTCCATCCTCGGGAACCTCCTGCTCGTTCTCGGCATCGCGCTGTTCGCCGGGGGTCTCAAATTCAAGGTCCAAAAATTCAACCGGCACCTCGCCGGCCACAGTACGACGGTACTGCTGGTGGCAGTGTTCGGTCTCGTCGTTCCGGCGTTGTTTCATGGCCTGCATCCGGATCCGGCGCGGGTGGCGACGGTCCGAATGTCTCACTACGTCGCGTTCCTGCTGATCGTCGGTTACGTCGCCTGGCTGGTGTTCTCCCTATGGACTCACTCATCGAGCTTCAGCCCGGAAAAGCGGGATCCAGCCGTGACTGTAGCCCCAAAATGGTCGTCAAAGAAGGCAACGGTTGTGCTTGTCCTGGCAGCCGTAGCGATCGGGGTGGTAGCGGAAGTACTGGTGTCTGCCACTGAGGAAGCGGTGAAGGTGCTGGACCTGTCCGAGTTTTTCGTTGGATTGATACTCATTCCCATCATCGGCAACGCGGCGGAGAACAGCTCGGCGATTATCATGGCGGTGCGGAACCGGATGGATCTCGCGCTCAACATTGCCATTGGCTCCAGCATACAGGTGGCGCTCCTAATCGCGCCGCTGTTGGTTCTACTTGGGATGGCGTTCCACCAACCGATGGATCTTGCGTTCACGACGATGGAGGTCGCTAGCATCGCCCTGGCCGTCGGTGTCGCGTCATCAGTGATCAGAGATGCCGAATCGAACTGGCTCGAAGGAGCCTTTTTACTTCTGGCGTATGCAGTGCTGGCAGTAGCGTTCTTTTTCTTCTGACAGAGCAGAATCACCAGCGACCGGAACCAACGATTTGCAGCAGCCGAACGCAATACGTTTCTCCCCAGATGGTGCTGCCCTTCCGGCCCACGTGAAAGCGTGGATTGAAGAGCAGGAAGCATCGGTCGTCACACTGAGCTCCGGTGACGAGCTGATGTCCATCGGCCTGCGCACGCGTCCGCGATTCGTTGTGTTCGATGCACGAAACGAAACCGAGAGCGTGCTCGCGGCGCTACATCGAGTGAAAAAGGATTCCTACACGGCGGTCGTCCCGTGCGCGGTTCTCTGCGGCAAAAAGGGCGAAGGGTTATCGGCCGCATTCGACGCCGGCGCCGACGAAGTCATTCGCGACGGGATGCAGGCGCCCGAGGCGGTGCGTCGTCTGACGGCGATGTTGATCAGGTCGGAGCGCGACCTCATCGTGCATCCGTCTACGCGGCTGGCGGGAACCTCGGCGATCGAAGCGGAGATCGGACGTCGACTCGCGCTGGGCGATTACTTTGCCGTTTGCTACGCCGATCTCGACCACTTCAAGGAATTCAATGATCGCTACAGCTACAACGAGGGCGATCGGGTGATCCGCATTCTGGCGAAGCTGCTTCACGACGTGGTCAAGGGCACCTGCGGTGAAAACGGCTTCATCGGGCACATCGGCGGAGACGACTTCATTTTCATCATCCCGTACAACGCCATCCCGTCGGTGTGCGGAGAAATCGTGGCGACTTTCGACCTTCTCGCGCCGTACCAGTATTCGGAGCAGGATCGACGAGCTGGCTATTTTTTCGGCAAGGACCGCAGAGGCCATCTCGATCGCGTACCGCTGATGACGCTCTCGATCGGGGTAGTGACCAACCTACGCCGAACATTGACCTCGGCCCGCCAGGCGAGCCAACTTGCGACTGAGATGAAAACTTACGCGAAAAGCCTTCCTGGCTCGGTTTATACTGTTGATAGGCGCAGCGATGATCGCGTCACGCCGCAGGAGCCGCTGCCGGCGATACGAGACGCTCGCATGATTGGAGAGAACGAATGAATGTAAGCTGCCCGGATTGCCGTTCGATTTTTCGCGTGGACCCTGCCAGGGTTCCACCCTCGGGCGTGCGCGCCCGCTGCTCGGTTTGCAGCGGCGTGATTTCCATTCCGGCCCCGACGGGACAGAACACTCCGCAATCGGGAACCCAGTATACGCCAGCGTCGCCAGGCGAGGGTTCGCAGGGCAGTCCGCGCTCAACTCCAGGGACTCAGAGCGGTTGGGACGCGGGCCTATTTGGCGCGCCCGGACCGCGTGCGTCGTCGACTCACGGTCAGCGTCCGAGCTCGCCACCTCCGATGCGGACAGCGGAAGCACCGGTTTCTCCCCGCCCGAGACCCGAATCGATCGATCGTACCACGGCGGCGGCGACCGCGACGCCTCCATCTCCCAGCTCGGAACTACCCGAGTTCACGCCCCCTCCGCCTCTTCCTCCGTTCCGGCCAGCCGGAGCTCCGCCCTTCTCGGCTCCATCGGCCCAGCCTTTTGTGGCACCGGCGGCGCCGCCATTCGTACCGTCAACCTCGCGATCGCCGACGCCTCCCCGTGGCGACTTCACGCCATCGGACTCGCCCGTGATTGGCAGTGACGGTGGTGTCCGCCGCCCGCTGAATCCATTCCTCTCGAAAGACCCTAACCAGCGGGCCAAGAGGCTCGCCCGCGCCCTCGTCTCGGACATCATCACCTACCATCCCGCCAAACACGCCGAAGGTCTTCGCGACGGAACTTTGAAGCAGCTCTTTAGAGAGGAGATCAAAAAAAGCTTCGAAGAGTATATTGCGCAGGTGGGGCAACAGCTTGCCGAAAGCACGACGTACTTCCAGGAAGCGCTGAACGAAGTGCTTGGCGCGGGCAAGAAAATCTTCTAAGGGTTCCGAGGGGTAGTTAGAAATGGCGGAAAGTGAACGCAGCCGCGGTCTTAAGCAGACAAGGGAAAGACTGGCGGAGTTGCGGAGGTATCTTTGACATCGACGGCAAGCGCGCTCGTTTGAGCGTACTCGACGCCGAGATGGCCGACCCCGCGTTCTGGGGCAATCAGGAAAAGGCGCAGGCAACGCTGCAGGAAGTGAAAACGCTGCGCAGCTGGCTCGATCCCTACGACAAACTGAACGGCCGTGTGGTGAGCGCATTCGAGCTCGACGAGATGATTCAGGAAGGCTCCGAGCCAGAGCTCGAGCGCGAGCTGGACACCGAAGCCGCGGAGCTCCGTGGAGATCTCGATTCGTTTGAGGTAAAATCCCTGCTGCGCGGGCCCGACGACTTCCGTGATGCCCAGCTTGAGATCAGCGCCGGCGCCGGTGGCACCGAGGCACAGGACTGGGCGCAGATGCTGATGCGCATGTACGTGCGCTGGGCGGAGCGGCGCGGCTTTGAAGTCGTCATGCTCGACGAGAGCGAGGGCGAAGAGGCAGGGATCAAGGGTGCGGTGCTGGAGATCCGGGGCCAGTACGCATACGGATTCCTTCGCCCCGAAACCGGGGTGCACCGCCTCGTACGAATCTCACCGTTCGATGCGAACGCGCGCCGGCACACGAGCTTCGCGTCGGTATTCGTCTATCCGGTCGTCAACGAAGAGATCAACATCGACATCAACGATGAGGATCTGCGGATCGATGTCTATCGCGCATCGGGCGCGGGCGGACAACACGTGAACAAGACGAGCTCGGCCGTGCGCATCACCCACATCCCGACGAACACCGTCGTCGCGTCGCAGCAGGAGAGGTCGCAGTTCAAGAACAAGTCGACGGCGATGAAGATGCTGAAGAACAAGCTCTATCAGGCCGAAGTGGAGAAGCGTGACGCACACAAGGCGGAGCTGGACGCGACGAAATCCGATGTGAGTTTCGGCAGCCAGATCAGGAGCTACGTTTTTCAGCCGTACACGATGGTCAACGACCACCGCACCGAGCTCAAGATCCCCGACGTCCAGAAGGTTATGGACGGCGGGATCGATCCAT
>JALYYH010000041.1 GCA_030946665.1 Gemmatimonadota bacterium | reverse complement strand
TCGGGAGCCAGGTCGTCCTGGGCATCGAGCGTCTGGCGCGGGCGAGGAACATCGAGGAGCTGTTCGCGCTGAGTCTCACCGACAACTTTTTTCTGTCGCTTTCCTATAAGGCGACCACCGTCTCGCGCTATCCGGAAAAACTCGCCCGCTACGAGACACTGACCAAATCGGGCGTAGAGATCGTCCCTAAGCGCTGCTTCCAGAAGGTGCTTGGGAGGTCGTGGCCGCTCCCGCAGCTAGTCGAGCAGGCCATCATGGTGCGGCAGAAGGCCGGTTAACGATCCAAGCCACCGCTATCGTTCGACGATTTCCTGTAGGGCCGCCCTGATCGTCGGGTCGGAGTTGCGCGACAAGGCTGATATCGCGCGACGCCTGAGGGCGAGATTCTGCTCGTTTCGCGCGATCCAGACCAATTTGTCCGTAGCCGCCTTGTCGGAGATGCGTGAGTAGATGCCGATCAGCGCCTCCCGGAGCTGTGTGTCCGACGCCGGATCGTACATCGAGAGCAGCACTGGGGTCGTTGCGCCCGCCCGGGCGAGGAACTGAAGCGCGCGGCGTCGAGCTTCCGGAGTGAGCTTCTCGTCGCGCACGATTCCGGTGAGCCACTGCACGTTGTCCGAGCCACCCAGCTCCGATAGCGACGAGAGCGCCGCATCTTGCGAGCGCTGTCCGGTGAGACGCGGATAGATCGAGCGCAACAGGCTCGCGTCCTGACCGGTGACGTAGTTATGTCCGACGCCACGAATAACCAGCGCCAGGACTTCATCAGGCAGGTCGGAGCGTTGCGCGGTCGAGCGAAGGAACTGTCGCGCGCGGGGATCACCCGAGCGCGCCAACACCGTCATGCTCTCGCGGCCGACCCAGGACGTCATGTTCCCGCTCGCCAATTGTATGAGCGGCTGGACGCCGGCGCCGTGATCGAGCCTGGAAAGCACGGAGAGGGCGGCCGAGCGAACGCCCTGCACGTCATTCTCGCTCGTCGCTATCTGCACGAGGGCGGCGCCGATCTTATCGAGCTGCGGCGCATCGCTCCGCCCCAGACCCGACAGGGCGGCACGCCGGGTCTCGAGCGGACGGTTTTGATCGCGGCCGATATCGAGAAGCCTGGGGGTGAGGTCGACGCCATTCGCGAGTAGCGCGGCAAAGATGGCGTCTCTTCCAACTCTTCCGTCCGCACGTGATGCGACCCCAAGGAGATAATCAGTGGCCTCGGCCGGCGTGACCGTGCCGAGATTCGTGACGCCGGCGTCGATGACCGGTGTCACTCCACCGACGTACGTGCGCAGCGCAATCACGTTGCGATCCGCAAGATCGGCCACCACTCTCACCGGGCCTGCCTGGCACTGGTCGGACGAATTCGTCGAGAAGGATCCGTTGAAGGATCCGTAGACGTTTCCGGGGCCCGTCGAGATGTAGGTACGTCCGTCGCCGCAGACGCCGGGTCGCGCGGTATAGCTGAATTGGACCGAGCGATCGGACGCCGAGGTCACGCGATTGGCGAGCGACTGCGCGGTGGCGCGGGGCGCGGTCGCGCTGATCGCGAGCACGATCGCGCCAGTGAGTCCCGAAAAGAGCCTCGTCATTTGTCGATGATCTCCAGTAGAAGCTGCTTGGTTCTCGGATCGTTCTTGCGAGACAAGGCGGAGATGGCGAGGCGTCTCATTTCCGGATCAGTCCCGGTTCTCGCGATCTCGATCAGCTTGTCCGTTGCCTGCGGGTCGGTCCGTTGGGCGTAAAGCCTGATCAACTGCTCGCGAAGCGGACGATCTCCGGCGACGTCGTACATGCGCAGCAAGTCGGCGATAGGGATCGAGGATCGGCCCGCGTAGCTCAGCGCCATGGCGCGGACATCGACGGACTCGTTCGCGTTACGCACCACAGTCAGCAGCCATTGTTCGTTGTCATTCCCGCCGACGCGCGCCACGGCGCGGATTGCCGAGGCCTTGAGACGCGGTGTGTCGAGCCGCGGATAGATCGAGCGTATGTATGCCCCATTGTCGCTGACGTGCTCGGCGTCGACGCTGGCGAGTGCAGTTGCGCGCAAAGCCTCGCTCAGGTCGGTGCGCTCGATGATGTTGCGAATGCTCTGACGCGCGCGCGGAGCGTCGCTTCGTCCGAGCGCACTGACAGCGGCGCGCTGGAGCTCCTCGTTTCCGGGGGTACGCGCGATCTCCTCGATCGCCGAGATCGCCTGATCACCGGGCATGGCAGCGAGGAAGCGCAGCGCGTCTGACCGAACCCTCAGATCGGGATCGGTGCGGGCGGTGTTCATCACCAGCGCGGTGGCATCGGCGTCGGTCCGTCTGCCGAGTAGCCAAAGCGCGGCGCGGCGAAGGCTGGCGGAGCAGTCGTCGCGTCGGGCCAGAACTCGGCGTAAAATTGGAGTGGTGGCTTCGGGGTCGGTTTGTCCGAGTGAGTTGAGCGCCTGAACGCGGACGGCGACGTCTTCCCGGTCGCACGCCCCGCCGGGCTGTGACGCGGCCGCTCCAAGCTGTCTCTTCGCATCCGCGTCGCCCTGCGCGGCCAGCGCGCCGCGAATTCGGGCTGCAAGCGTCGGTGCGTCCGTCTGTAACGAGGCGCTACGATAAACCCGCGAATTGTCCTGAGCCAGCGACGTGAGGGCGTCACGCAGCTCGCTCGTGCCGCCGATCCGGTAGAGCGCGAAGGCGCGCCAGTAGCGCGCATCGGCTGCATACACCGAGCTCGGAAAACGCTGCGTGATGTCTCCGAACAATTGGGCGGCGCGGCGGTACTCACCGTGATTGAGCGCTTCACGCGCGAGACGATAGAGAGAATCAGCGGGGTCGGACTGGGCCCACGCCTTTGGCGGATCGTCGGAG
Organism: Gemmatimonadota bacterium; assembly: GCA_030946665.1. Next base: position 1,693 of record JALYYH010000041.1, on the reverse strand, counting down.
ATTCCTCCGAACTGCCGCTCAAAAGGCGACAAGCCCGCCACGCGCGCGATGGCGGAACCGGTACGACCTTCGAATGCGGCTCTAGCCATGGGAGCGACAGATGCCATCGGCGCCATCGCTTCGTCCATTTGCCCCATCGCCTCGTCCATCGGAGAGAGATCCAGATCGAGGTCGTGCATCGCCTCGATATCGGGCATTGGAGGGAGACGCAGATCCATCCGCATGTCTCTTAGCGCTTCGAGCCGATCCCCCAGATCCGACAGATCCAGCGACTGCCAGTCGCGCAGGCGAGGAGCAATCACTCTCCACGGTGGTGTAGCCCGAGTCGCGGGCTGGCCGACGGCCGGCGGAACAGGACTCGGGGCCGGAGTCGGCGGCGCTGGAATCTGCGCTCCGGCTCGCAGAGCGAAAGCTCCGAGGGCTGCCGCGACGAAAGTTGCTCTGATCATCCTTCCCTCATTCTGAGGATTGATTGGTGACTACCGCCGAGTTGAGACGTGAGAGCACGTCTCCCTGTTCAACTGCCTGGTGGATCAGATCGAGGTCACCCGTGCTCTTGCCCCCTCGCAGCCGCGCGATCTGCACCAGCACGAGCTCGAGATCCTCGAGTAAGGACCGGAGCTTGGGATCCTGCGCCGCGGGTGAATCGATGAGCAGCCGGGTCGTGACGAGGAGGTCAGCCGCTTTGCCGGCAAAACCTGCATCGGCTCTGCCACTCGAATCCTTTATCGGAAGCGAGATGAGAAGAGCGGCTGCCTGCCCCAGGTAGTGGCTGGTCTGGTCGCGATAGGCGTCGGCGACTGCCGACGTAGTGTTCGCGGGAGACACAACCTCGTTTGGGGGTGTCGTCGCGGAAGGCGGATTTTCGGCCGTCTTCGTGGAGCGCGGGGTGTAGCGCCCGATCCCGATCCCGATGAGGAGCGCCGCGGCCGCTGCGAGCCAGGGTGCGCGCAACATTCGCCCGCGTCCCGGTGTGATCGAAGCCGGCGCATTGAAGTGCGCATCCTCGATCACCGACCACATGTCGTCGAGTGGTGGCGGGGGCGGCGCGTTGAAGCTCCGCGGAAGATCCCGGAGCACTTCGTCAAAGCGATTCTCGTCCATCATGCTACTCCTTGAATACAGCCAGCTCTTGCCGGAGCTGCGCTCGTGCCGCGGAGAGCCTGCTCTTGGATGTTCCCTCGGGAACACCCAGGATTCCAGCGATCTCGGCGTGCGTATATCCCTCAATATCGTGCATTACCAGCGTCGTCCTGTAAGCATCCGAAAGATTTTCCACCGCTCGAGCAATACACTCCTTCAGATCGGGCTCCGCTTCAGGCGCCGGGGACTCGATCATATTCGCTTCGTCGAGCGCGACCTCGCGTCCGAGCCGGATCTCGCTTCGCCGCGCATTCGAGACTACAGTCACGACGATCCGGTGCAGCCAGGTCGAGAACGCCGCGTCTCCCCGAAACTGCGAGAGCCGCGCAAACGCGCGGATGAACGTGTCCTGCGTGAACTCCCGTGCCTTGTCCGCATCCCCGCTCAGTCGATAGGCGAGCGAGTAGACGCGGGGGGCGTGCATGTCGTACAGCGCACGCCCGGCCAACCGATCCCCCGCGATGACCCGGGCGATGAGCTGTGATTCGTTCACGCGGTGATCTTATCTACCGCTGTTCTCTGTCGCGACCATGGTTGCGTATGGTTCGAC
>JALYYH010000040.1 GCA_030946665.1 Gemmatimonadota bacterium | reverse complement strand
CTACGCTGCGTTGCAGCCATGCAATCTCTCTCGAGCCGGGTGGTGCGTCAGTTGTTTCAGAAGTTAACGGCGCCTAAGTTTAAAGGCTATGTTCGAAGACCTGAGCGAAAAGCTCGAAGCCACGTTTTCCCGCCTGCGTGGCCGCGGTGTTCTCAGCGAAGCCGACATCAAGGAGGGCCTGCGCGAAGTCCGCCGGGTGCTGCTCGAGGCCGACGTCAACTTTCAATTGACGCGTGAGTTTCTCGAGCGTGTCGAGAAAAAAGCCAAGGGCATCTCGACGATCAGTACCGTCTCGCCCGGACAACAGCTTGTCAAGGTTGTCCACGAAGAGTTGACCGCCATGCTGGGCGAGCGCCGGGAAGCGTTGAAGCTGAGCACTGTCCCTCCCTCAGTGGTGATGATGGTCGGTTTGCAGGGATCCGGTAAAACGACCACAGCCGCCAAACTTGCCAGGAAGCTGAAGGCGGAAGGCCGCCCGACCCGGCTCGTGGCCGCCGACGTTTACCGGCCAGCAGCAATCGATCAGCTCGAAACGCTGGGTCGGGAGCTCTCGATTCCCGTCTATGCCGACCGGACCACCACCGATGTCGTGAAGATCGCGCGCGCTGGTGTAGCCGAGGCGCTGCGAGAGCGCGATCGAGTCGTGATAATCGATACCGCGGGGCGACTGCAGATCGACGACGCAATGATGCAGGAACTTCGTACGCTCAAGGACGCATTACGGCCATCAGAGATTTTGCTCGTCGCCGACGGGATGACTGGTCAGGACGCCGTGAAGATCGCCCAGGGCTTCGACGGCGTTCTCGACGTGACCGGCGTCATCCTGACAAAGATGGATGGCGACTCGCGCGGAGGTGCCGCGCTGTCGATCTACGGAGTCACCCACAAGCCGATCAAGTACATCGGTGTGGGCGAGAAATCGGACGCTCTGGAGGAGTTCCATCCCGAGCGGATGGCCGGCCGGATACTGCAGATGGGCGACATCGTCACGCTCGTCGAAAAGGCGCAGGCCTCGTTCGATGAAGCCGAAGCGAAGCGTCTGGAGAAAAAGGTCCGCAAGGAGGGAATGGACCTCAACGATTTCCTCAACAGCATGCGGCAGATCCAGAAGATGGGTCCGCTCGAGGGGATTCTGAAAATGCTGCCCGGCGTGAACACCAAGGCCCTCAAGCAGATGAAAGCCGACCCCAGGCGCATGAAGCACGTCGAGGCGATCGTGCTTTCGATGACACCCGAGGAACGCAAGAATCCTGGCATCATCAACGGCTCGCGACGCTCACGCATCTCCAAGGGCTCCGGCCGTCCGATCAGTGACGTGAACCGTCTGCTCGACCAGTTCCGCGAGATGCAGAAGATGATGAAGAAGATGGCCGGCGGCGGACGGATGGGGATGCCATCCATGCCAGGGATGTTCGGGCGGTGACTGCAACGTCAACTGGCCATTGTGCCGCGACCACCCGCACCCGTTCAGTTGCAGTTTTCGCCGGCGCTGGGCGAGGGATCGCATACCAATTAGATTGTAGGACTCAGTAAGACCGGGTGCGCACCGGATTTACCGGTGAAGCGAGGAGCCCGGATCGGGATGCGATCAGCGTCCCGCGAACGCCTCAAGGGAGCACCAGGAAATGGTAAAGATTCGACTTCGCCGGGTTGGGCGGAAAAACGCGCCGTTCTATCGCATTCTCGTCGCCGACTCGCAGAGCCCGCGCGATGGGAAATTCATCGAGATCATCGGACAGTATGCTCCCCGGCAGAGTGAGGGCTCGCTCCACGTCGACGAGGCTCGGGCGAACTACTGGCTTGGCGTCGGCGCTCAACCAACTGATACCGTCCGGTCGCTCCTTCGGCGCGCTGGAATTCTCAAGCGCCGCCACGAACAGCGGCTCGGCATCGAGCTTAAGGCCACCGCAGTTCCAGTCAGCGAGAAGCCGGACGAATCAGCCGCGCCAAGCGCCTAGAGCGCCGCAGTTTCAATATGCCTGAGCCCGAATACGCGATCGTCGGGCTGATCCGCAAAGCGCAGGGAATTCGCGGAGAGGTTGTGGTAGAGCCTCTCACGGACAAGCCGGAGGTGGTCTTCGCGTCCGGCAGTCGTGTTTTTGCGGGCACGACTGACGGAGAGCTGGCCGTCGGGCACGACGTCAGGGGCGAGGAAGAAACCCCCACTCTGACAATCTCTCGCTCCCAGACATACAAGAAGGGACTCATCGTCCAGTTCGAGGAGCTCCAGGATCGAGACAGCGCCGAACTGTGGCGTGGCCGGTATTTGCTGGCTCCGTTCAGCGAGCTGCCACCGCTCGAAGAGGATCAAGTTTATCTCCACGACCTGATCGGGATGAAAGTGGTGAACGCTGCGGGTGCCGACATCGGGAAGGTCAGCACGTTCTACGAGCTGCCGCAGGGGATCATGCTCGACGTTACGACGTCCCGGGGCAGCGTGCTCATTCCCTATCGTCCGGAGATCGTCGTCAGTACCGACCCCGTGGCTCGCACGATGGTCGTCGACGACAAGCTGGGCCTGCTCGACGACGCGTCCGGCTCGACCGAGTAGGTCATGCCGCTCAGAATCAACGTCGTCACCATATTCCCCGATTTCTTCACGGGGCCGCTGACGCTGAGCATACCTTCGCGCGCCGCCGCGGCGGGAAGCGTGCGCTACAACATCGTCGATTTGCGCGACTTCACTCACGACAAGCATCGCACGGTCGACGATGCGCCTTACGGCGGAGGACCGGGAATGGTGATGACGCCTCAGCCATTCTTCGAGGCGGTCGAGTCGCTGGCAGCGAAGCCGCCCATCGTGCTGCTTTCGCCGCGCGGACGAGTTTTCTCACACGCGGACGCCGAGCGGTTTGCGGCGGCAGATGAGCTGACATTGCTCTGCGGCCACTACAAGGATATCGATCAACGCGTTGCCGATCATCTTGCCACTGAGGAAATCTCTCTGGGAGACTTCGTGCTCAGCGGAGGAGAGGCGGCGGCTCTGGCGATCATCGACGCAACGGTGCGCTTGCTCAGGGGAGCAATGTCCGACCTCGACAGCGCGCGCACCGATTCTTTTTTTGGAAGGGGCATCAGCGCGCCGAGTTATACGCGCCCACCAGAGTTTCGCGGACACATCGTGCCGGAAGTTCTGCTGTCAGGCGACCACGCACGCATTGCTCGATGGCGGGTAGAGGAAGGGAAGCGACTCACCGGCGAGCGTGCGAAACGGAACAGTTGACGAAGAATCGTGGCAACGGGAATTTCCGGGTTAGCCCGTGGTGGCATTGGCGGGCGGAACGGTTTACCTTTCGGGGCTTCTCAAGAACCTCCTAAACACGTCTTTACCAGGCTGTTAACTCCAGCCCCGAGCGTCATATGCATCCCTTCATTGAAACCCAGAAAGAGTGGCTCCGCGACAACGTCCCCCCGTTCAGGGCCGGCGACACCCTTCGCGTCAACGTACGCGTCCGCGAGGGCGACAAGGAAAGACTCCAGGCTTTTGAGGGTGTTTGCATCGCCAAGCGCGGCAGTGGCGTCAGCGCGACCTTCACCGTTCGCAAAATCTCCAACGGCGTCGGCGTCGAGCGCATCTTCCCGGTGCACAGCCCGATGA
>JALYYH010000025.1 GCA_030946665.1 Gemmatimonadota bacterium | reverse complement strand
GGAGCCAGGAGACGACTTTCGTCCGCGCCACTTTCGCAGAACCTCGGGGGAGGTGCTGGTGGCGGTCAGGCGTCTTTGACGCGTGCTCGTTGCGGGCATTCCTCTGGGAGGAGTGTCCGTTTTGTTTCTTCATAGCCGTCCAACCTGGATCGCGTTAGCACTCGCCCTCCCAGCGTGCACCGATTCACGGACCCAGTCGCACCTGACGAGCGATGATTTCGGGGATCCGGTACGGATCGGCAGCCGCCCGACGCGAATCGTCTCATTGAACCCGGCGACAACCGAGATCGTATTTACGCTCGGCGCCGGCTCGCACCTCGTGGGCCGCACGAAGTACGACCTTTGGCCCGACTCGGCCAAGCTGATTCCGGCGCTGGGAGACGGGATTCGCCCGAATGTCGAGGCCGTGCTCGCTTCGCACCCCGATCTCGTCCTCCTTTACGCCAGCCAGGACAATCGTCCCGCGGCGGAGAGATTGCGCGTTGCCGGAGTGAACACACTGTCCCTCAAGATCGATCACATCTCCGATTTTCGTCGCACGGTCCAGTTGTTGGGCTCCATGCTGCGCGATTCTGCCCGAGCGAAAACGGTCATCGATTCGGTATACCGGACCCTGGCCAGGGTTCGAGCAGCGACGGCAAATCTGCCGCGACCAACCGTGTTCTGGCACATCTGGGACGCTCCCGTAATCACGATTGGCTCAGGCAGCTTCATGAACGAGCTGGTTGATATTGCCGGGGGAAGAAACGTGTACGCCGACATTCGCGGGCCGTCTGGGGAGATTTCGCTCGAAGATATCGCCCGTAGAAATCCGGACTTCATTCTGGCGGGGCCAGTTGGACGGTCACAGATCGAGTCGGATGCACGCTGGCGAATAGTTCGAGCCGCCCGTGAGAATAAGATTTTTGTGGTCGATACGCTCCTGGTAGCGCGCCCGTCGGTCAGGCTCGGAGAAGCCGCTGTGTCCCTCGCAAACTTCCTCCATCCCGGGGCGTTGCGTTGAACCGCTTCAGGAATTGGCATTGGGTGTCGCTCGTCGCGGCGCTGCTCGCGATTGCGACAATCGCCGTCGCTCGCGGTGCGGTTTCGGTCCCGCTCGCGGCAGTGTTCGCGGCACTTCGCGGTGTCGGTGATCCCACTGCTGTCGCCATCGTCCGCGAGTTGAGACTGCCGCGGGTGGTGCTTGGTGCGCTGGTCGGCGCCGGTCTGGGTGCCAGCGGTGCGGCTCTCCAGGGATCGCTCCGCAATCCGCTCGCCGAACCGTACCTGCTCGGCGTATCCGGCGGGGCAGCGGTGGGAGCGGTGATCGCATTTGCGCTGGGCCTGACGGGGGACGCCTTGGTGACGCTGGCCGCCTTCGCCGGCGCCGTCGTCGCCGTTCTGGTCGCTCTGGCGGTCAGTCGTGTCGGGAGTCGCGGAGCGAGACCCGATCTTCGAACGCTGCTGATCGCGGGGGTAATTGTCGGCGCTTTCGCAAACGCGACAATCATGGTGGCTTTGGCGAGCGCTGAACCCAACACGGTGCGTGGCGCTCTTTTCTGGATGATGGGCTCCGCGGCTGATGCGAACTGGCCGCGGGTGACTTGGCTAGCGGCGAGCATCCTCGGTGCGGGTGGTGCGCTCGTCTATTGGGCTCGTGAGATCGATGTCTTATCTCTCGGGGAAGAGACCGCCGCATCGCTCGGGATCAACGCCGAACAATCTGGACGAAGAGTGTTCCTGGTCGCGGCGCTGTTGGCGGCGGCGACCGTAGCCGCGGCCGGACTCATCGGATTCGTCGGGCTGGTAGTGCCTCACCTCGCGCGCCGTCTGGGTCTTCGCGCACATCGCCCGTTAGTGGTTGCATCCGCGCTGATTGGGGCGACTCTCGTCGTCGCCGCCGACCTCGCGGCTCGAACAGTCGCGGCGCCGATCGAGCTGCCGCTGGGAGCCATCACCGCGCTTCTCGGCGTTCCGTTTTTCCTGGTGCAGCTGAGACGCGCACCGTGATCACATTCTCCAATCTCGTCGTGTCGTATCCTGGCGCGGCAAAAAACGCTGTCGACGGGGTTAGCTTCATTGCCGCGCCAGGAATGCTTACGGCCCTGGCTGGACCGAATGGCTCTGGCAAAAGCTCCATCGTGCGGGCGCTGCTCGGGCGAGCGGACGTACTGAGCGGATCGGTTGCTGTGGGCAGCAGCGATGTCAGAGGGCTGTCCCTCACCGAGCTCGCACTCCGCGTCGCCGTGGTTCCACAGCGCGAAGAGGCTGCGTTTCCCATTCAGGTGGGAGCATACGTTGCACTCGGACGCTATCCGCACCTCGGGCTGTGGCGCAGGGCGACGAAAGCTGACGATGCCGCAGTCTGCGATGCGTTGGACCAGGCAGGAGTAGGTGAGCTGGCGGATCGAGACACCGATGCCCTGTCAGGCGGAGAATGGCAGCGTGTGCGCATTGCCCGTGCCCTCGCACAGAAGGCACCGGCGCTGGTTCTAGACGAGCCGACGACCTTTCTCGACGTGGCGCACGAGATGGCAATCTTCGAGCTGCTCTCCTCTCTCGCGCGGTCCGGACTGGCAGTGTTGCTGGTCAGTCATCAGCTGAATCTCGTCGCGCGGTTTGCCGACGTGCTGGTGCTTCTCGATAAGGGGCGAATTGCCATTAGCGGTGCGCCGTCCGAGGTGATGAAGGCAGACCTGCTCGAATCGATCTATGGATGGCCAGTCGTCGTCACCCACGATCCTGCGATCGGCGCGCCATCGCTGGTCCCATTGCGTCGCCCGTTCAGAATCAACCCTTCACCGACCCGATCATGAACCACCAACGCTTCGCTCTCGCTCTACTCGTGCTCGCAGGGCTCCAGCCAACGTCGGCGTTGGCGCAGGACAAGGACACTACGCATCTGGAAACAGTGGTAGTCTCAGCGTCGAAAGTGCCCCGCCCGGCGAGCACGCTCACCCAGGCGGTAACTGTTCTCTCCGGCGAGGATCTTCGTGCGCGCGGAGTGACGAGAGTCACCGACGCACTGCGTGAAGTGCCAGGAGCGATGCTGGTTCAGAACGGGTCGTATGGAGCAGTGACATCACTCTTTCTGCGCGGCGGAGAGAGCCGTTACACGAAGGTGCTCATCGACGGAGTGCCGGTTAATTCCTCCGGAGGCTTCTTCGATTTCAGTCACCTGACGACTGATAACATCGAGCGCATCGAGATCGTCCGTGGCCCGGCGAGCGTGCTGTACGGTGCGGACGCAGTCTCTGGCATCGTGCAGATCTTTACGCGAAACGGATTTGACCCGTCGCGCGCATCCGTCGGCGGCCGGGCCGGGACGTACAAGTCTTTCGACGTCGACGCCGATGCCTCGGGGAGTAATGCGGTCGGCCGGTACTCCGTCGGGGCCGCACACCACTCCACGGTCGGGATTCTTCCGTTCAACAATCAATACAGCAATGGGACTCTCAGCAGCGCACTGAGCCTGGGTAACACCACCGGTGGCGATGCCAGACTCTCGGCGCGCTACACCGCGGCCGAGTTCCACTATCCCACCGACTTTGCTGGCCAGCCCGTCGACACAAATTCGTATCGTACGCAGCACCGACTTACGGTCGGCCTCAACGCTGGACGAACACTGGGCGCGCTCGCGCAGGCACGAGTTCGCGTCGGCACGAATGAGGTGTCGGATCTCACCGAAGACATCGCCACGCCCTTTGGCGGCACATCGCCGCGGCACTCCGCTTTCAAGTCGCGCGGGTATCGCCGAAACGCGGAAGCCACGCTGAGTCTTTTCGTGCCGGCAAACGCGACGGTTACGGTTGGAGCGAGCTACGAGCGAGAACACGAGAGAAGCACAAGTGGATCCGGCCCCATCGGCGGCGCGACGACGCAGACCGACGCGTTCGACGCCACGCGTCACAACCTGGCCTACTACTCGGAGCTGCTCGGCAATGCGACCGATAACTTCTCCTACACACTCAGTGGAAGAGTCGACGAAAACTCCGACTACCACCGTTTCGGGACTTATCGGATCGGCGCGAGCGCGCGAGTTCTTCGCGTTCTGAAAGCTCGAGCATCCCTCAGCACCGCTTTCAACGCTCCAGCATTCAACCAGCTACGCCCGACGCTGTTTACGATCGGGAGCCCCACGCTTCGGCCGGAAGGAACTCGATCGGCGGAAATCGGACTTGCGGCGGCCGGGTGGGATGAGCGGATTCGTTTCAGCGCCAGCTACTTCACGCAACGGTTCTCCAATCTCATCCAATATGTGAGCGGCGGCCCGCCGAATTTCAAGGGAAGCTACGCGAACCTCACGGCTGCAACCTCCAATGGCTACGAAGGAGAGCTCTCGCTCATCCCGTTCAACAATTGGCGCGGCAGCGCCAGCTACACGATCGTCAATCCACGTGTTACCGACGTGCCGACAGGATATCAGGGGGCGGCCAGCGTTGGTGACGCGCTAATCCGACGTCCGAGCCATTCGGGAAGTATTGTGATTGCGTATGCGCGGCCGGCGAGCGCCAGTCTTGGGGTCGCGCTGAATTTCATAGGGAAGAGAGCGGACACGGACTTCTCCCTGTTTCCATCACCTCGGGTCACTCTCCCAGCCTATGCAAAGCTCGACGTTTCGACGGAAGTTCCGATCCTAACGCGTGTGGGTGCGAACCTCACTCTGAACGTGCGGCTGGAGAACGCGCTGAACAAGCGATACGAGGATGTGCTCAACTTTGCGACGCCCGGGCGAACGATTCTCATTGGAGCGCGTGTGCTATCGGTCTTTTAGGATCCCATCAGCAATGTTTAGCGCTGCCAGGTCGGATCGACCATTAGATTCTTGGAATGACTCTCAGCGTCACGGAAGCGATAGTGCTGCACGCCTTCGATTATCTCGAGAGCTCACGAATCATTCGGCTCCTGACGCGCGAGGCGGGCGTGCAATCCGTGCTGGCGCGAGGAGCGCGAAAGTCTCGGGGTCGGTATGGGTCAGCGCTTGATCTTTTCGCCGAGGGGACGGCCCAGATCTACGTCAAGCCGAATCGCGAGCTCCACAACCTCGGGTCGTTCGATGTGGCGCGTTCCAGAAGCGAGCTCGCGCACGACATCGGTCGCTTCACCGCCGCCTCGACCGTTGCGGAGCTCGCTCTACGCTTCGCGGGCGAGGAAGCGAGCCCTGTTCTCTACGATACCGTCGTGGACGTGCTCGACCGGATCGCCCGATCCTCGCCCGAAAGCACGATCGAGGATGGACTGGCCGGGTGCTGGAGAATTGTGTCCGTTCTGGGATTCACACCCGAGCTCTCGAGTTGCGTCCTCTGTCACGCGCCACAGCGCGACACTGATGACGCCACTTTCTCCCACGCGTCCGGCGGAGTCGTTTGCCCGGCGTGCAGCGTGCTTGCGCCGGGCGGGAGAAAGTTTCCGGCAAGCGCACGCGCCGCGATCCGGAGTTGGCTCGACGGAGTTGAGCCCTCGCGCATCACTGAAGTGGAGGCGCGCTCCCACCAGCGGCTGCTCCGCGAATTTCTCGGGGCTCACCTGAGCGACGGCCGTCCGTTGCGCGCGTTCGCGGTGTGGGAGCACGAGCGCTGGACCGCGGCGTGATAGTCGGGACGGCGGGACACATCGATCATGGAAAAACCGCGCTCGTGCGGGCGCTGACAGGAGTCGACACCGACCGGTTGCCCGAAGAGAAGCGCCGCGGCATCACGATCGACCTGGGCTTCGCACCGCTATCGCTCGACGGAGTGAGCACGGTTGGCATAGTCGATGTTCCGGGCCACGAGGACTTTGTGCGCAGCATGCTCGTCGGCGCGACTGGCATCGATGTCGGCCTCCTCGTCATTGCCGCTGATGAAGGAGTAATGCCGCAAACGCGCGAGCATCTGCTGATCCTGGAGCTATTGAAGATTCCGCGCATCGTCGTCGCGCTCACGAAATCTGATCTTGTCGATGCGGAGTGGCTGGCTCTCGTTCGCAACGATGTGGAATCGCTGTTCGAGCGTTCGGAGCGGCTCGCACCAATGGTGGTTCCGTGCTCGAGTCGGACTGGCGAAGGCCTCAGAGAGTTGCGCCTGGCCTTATCCGAGGCGCTCGAGAGCGCACCATCCCGCGCCGCGCACGATCTCTTCCGACTGCCGGTAGATCGCGCGTTTTCAATCAAGGGCACGGGGACCGTCGTTACTGGGACAGTGTGGAGTGGCGAATTGGTCGCGGACGGCAGCGTCCGAATCCTGCCAAATGGCGAAACGGCGCGAGTACGAAGAGTCGAGCAGCATGGAACTTCGTCCGACTGGGCGCGGGCGGGAAGTCGCGCGGCGATAGCGCTGGCTGGTCTCGACGTAGGGGACGTTCCCCGAGGAAGCGTGCTGGTTACCGACGAATGGTGGCGGCCGAGCTCCATGTTCGAGGCTGTCTTCACGGTCACCTCTGAATTGAATGATCGCCTCTCGCCGCGTAGTGAATTGCGACTGCACTCGGGCGCTAGCGAAGTTGGCGCCAGGATCGTTTTTGCTGCGGGTTCTGGTGGCGCGGGCCTACCGGCCATGGTTCGCATCACGACCGATGCGCCAATAGCTCTTCGTGGTGGCGACCGATTCGTCGTCAGGCTTCCTGCGCCTCTTCGGACCATTGGAGGTGGCGTAGTGGTCGATCCCTACGCGCGTCGACGGGCTTTGCCGCAGCCGAGCCGCGATGAGCTGGCAGAGCTTTCCATCAATCCCGGCGCCCGTCTGCGATTTCTTCTGGTTGCCGAATCGACCCACGGCGTCCTGCTTCGCGACATTCCGGTCCGGCTTGGGTGCGCACCGGGAGACGTATCAAAGCTCAGCAAGAGCATGAATGGTTACTTCGGCGCGCACAACCTTTTCTCCGCCGAAGCTGTCGAACAGGTAATGGCGACAGTGCAGCGCATCATCGCGGAGTATGAGATCAGGTCTCCCCTCAGTACCGGAGTTCCAAGCAGGACTCTGACGGAAGGATTGCGCGTCAGCCAGGAGCTCGCGGACATCGCGATCCGTGAGCTGGAGCAAAGGGAAGAAATCGAGGCGAGTGGCCCTGTTCTCCGCCGCAAAGGGTGGATGCCATCGCCGAGCCTGAGCGACACGAATGCCGGCAACCACCTGGCGCATGATATTTGCGCTGCAGGCCGGGAGCCGCCCGGCGTCAACGATCTCGTTGCGCGCTACGGCAGCGCGGTGCCTGCATTGCTCCATTTTCTGGAGCGGCAGGGGCGGATTGTCCAGGTGGAGACTGACCGCTATTACGACCGGAGTGCTGTTGACGCGTTGATTGCGAAATTGAGAGGGGAGATGGCGCCAGGCCGTGTCTATGTGCCTGCCCAGCTTAGAGATGTCCTCGGATTCTCCAGGAAATATCTCATCCCGTTTCTCGAGTTCTGCGATCGAATAGGTGTAACCGAACGGCGAGGCGAGG
>JALYYH010000018.1 GCA_030946665.1 Gemmatimonadota bacterium | reverse complement strand
GCCTTAGATTTCTTCGCAGAGGCTCCCGCGTTGAAATCCCACTCCACCGCCCTTCCAGCCGTCGTCCTCCTCAGCGGCGGACTCGACTCGACTACCGTGCTCGCCATCGCGAAGCACGAGGATTTCGCCGTGCACACGCTCAGCTTTCGGTACGGCCAGCGTCACGCGGCGGAGATCGAGGCGGCAAGGCGAATCGCTCAAGAGGCTCGGGTCGTTGAGCATCACGTGCTCGACATCGATCTCACCGTCTTCCGAGGATCGGCCCTCACTTCGGGCGTGGCGGTGCCGAAGGATCGAGATCTGTCGCTGCGCTCAACCGAGGCGACTGAGATCCCGGTCACCTACGTTCCCGCTCGAAACACGATCTTCCTGTCATATGCTCTGGCCCTCGCCGAAGTCACAGGCGCGGCCCACATATTCATTGGCGTCAATGCGCTCGACTACAGCGGCTACCCGGATTGCCGGCCGGAATACATTCGCGCGTTCGAGACGATGGCAAACCTGGCGACCCGCGCCGGAGTCGAGGGGCGCACTCGACTGACGATTCGTACCCCGCTCATTTCCCTCACCAAAGCAGCCATCATCAGGCTCGGCACCTCACTCGGCGTCGACTACTCGGCTACCACCAGCTGCTACGATCCCCGCGCTGACGGCGAAGCGTGCGGTAGATGCGACGCTTGTCAGCTCCGACTGAAAGGCTTCAGCGAAGCTGGACTCGACGATCCGATCGAATACGCAACTGGAGCTCACGCGGGCGCGGGCAAGGCGAAACGATGACCTACACCGTGAAGGAGATCTTCTACACCCTGCAGGGTGAGGGAGCGCAAACCGGCCGAGCGGCAGTGTTCTGTCGGTTTTCCGGGTGCAATCTGTGGTCGGGTCGAGAGGAAGATCGCTCGCGCGCTGTTTGCCAATTCTGCGACACCGATTTCGTCGGCACGGCGCCGGATGGCGGCCGATTTACCAGCGCGAATGAGCTTGCCGATGCGATCGAGAGATGCTGGGGAGGAGTGACTCCTGTAGCAGCTCCTCGCGACGCGAAGAAATACGTCGTCTGTACCGGGGGCGAGCCGCTGCTGCAGCTCGACGAAGCGCTGATCGACGAGCTGCACCGACGTGGGTTCGAAGTCGCGGTGGAGACCAACGGCACGCGACCAGCGCCAGCCGCTCTCGACTGGATTTGTGTCAGCCCCAAGGCCGGAGCGCCGTTCGTGCAGACAAGAGGCAGCGAGCTCAAGCTCGTCTACCCGCAGGAGAACGCCCCACCCGAGAAGTTCGCGCAGCTCGACTTCAGGCACTTCTTTCTTCAGCCGATGGACGGGCCCGATGTTTCCGCCAATACCGAGCGGGCAATCGAGTATTGTCTCCGCAATCCGGCCTGGCGTCTCAGCATTCAGACGCACAAGCTCGTCGGCGTGAGATAGGCCTCCTACGACCTCATCGCGGGACCCAGCGCACTCTTCCGCGCTGGCGTGTGGGCTTTCGCGCTGCGCTCGAAAACCTCGAGATATTTTATCCCGGAACCGGTGTTGAAGAGCACCACTCTCTCATCCGCTTTCACGTCGCCCCGTTCGAGCAGCTTGCGCAGCGCGGGCACACACGCGCCGCCCTCCGGAGCGGCAAAGATCCCTTCGACTCGCGCGAGCTCCCTCGCGCCCTCGATCAGCTCTTCGTCGGTGACCGCGATCGCCGTTCCCCCGGACTCCCGGATAGCGTCCAGGATGAGAAAATCACCAATTGCTTTCGGAACACGGAGACCCGACGCAACCGTCGCTGCATTCGGGAATTCCTCCGCGTGCCGGGCGCCCGATTCGAACGCTCGCACGATTGGCGCGCACCCCGCCGCCTGTACCGAGATCATCCGCGGACGTTTCTCGCTGATCCATCCGAGCTCCTGCAACTCGTCGAATGCCTTCCACATTCCCACCAGTCCGGTACCGCCACCAGTCGGATAGACGATCACGTCCGGAAGGGTCCACGCTGATTGCTCGGCGATCTCATAGCCGAGGGTCTTCTTGCCTTCCACCCGGTATGGTTCCTTGAGCGTGGACACATCGAACCACCCTTCGCTGTGGGTGCGCCGAGCGACTTCGGCGGCGCAATCGGTAATGAGGCCGTCCATCAGAGTCACGTTCGCGCCGGCTACCTCGCACTCTATGATGTTGGCGCGCGGGGTGTCGCGAGGCATGAACAGGTAGGCTCCAATGCGCGCGTGCGCGCAGTAGGCCGCGAGCGCTGCGGCGGCGTTGCCGGCGGAAGGCGCCGCGAGCTTTTTCACCCCGAGCTCTTTCGCCATCGAAACCGCCACCGACATCCCTCGAGCCTTGAAGCTCTGGGTGGGATTGAGTGATTCGTCCTTGACGTAAAGCTCGGTCATGCCGAGCGATTCGCCGAGCGACCTGACGTGAAGGAGTGGGG
>JALYYH010000299.1 GCA_030946665.1 Gemmatimonadota bacterium | reverse complement strand
GCGATCCCGATAGAGTGGGAGAGTACGCGGCGGCATGGATCGACGCCTGCCAGGCTGAGGGAGTGCTCGCCTGCGCGAAACATTTTCCCGGACACGGGCGCACGACCGTCGACTCACACAAGGAGCTGCCCAGAGTAGATGAGTCAGCCGACACTTTGCGCCAAACAGATCTTGTTCCCTTCCGCCGGGCGATCGAACGCGGCGTGGCGTCAGTGATGTCCGCACATGTTGCGTTTCCGGCACTCGATCCCGCCGGCGCTCCCGCAACGCTTTCGCAGCCGATACTCACCGATCTCCTCCGCAACGAGATGGAGTTCACGGGCCTCGTGGTGACGGACGCGCTCATCATGGAGGGCGTGCTGGGTGGCGGGGAGTCGGAGGCGGTCGTGCGCGCCTTGCACGCGGGCTGTGACTGCCTGCTGTACCCGTCGAACGTCGTCGAGTCGGAGCGAGCCGTGCGAACGGCAATCGAAGAAAAGAGGCTCGACGCCGACAGTATCCAACGCTCTCTCGAGCGGCGGCGGAGATGGGCGCGCTGGGCCGCCCTATCGAAGGAGACGAATCGGCCGACTCGCGATGAGAGTGGATGGTCGTCTCAGCTCGCGGAGCGCGTTGTACACATGGTGCGCGGACGGATTCCGCATCTGCCCCAACCGTGGCATCTGACGATCGTGGATGACGATATGGGAGGGCCGTATCCGGCTCCTTCGCGCGATCCACTGATTTCATCGCTTCGCGCAGGCGGGATCGACGTCGTCCTCGATGCCGATCGCCCCATCAATGAATCCGGTTCGGCGGTCGTCGCCTTGTTCGGTGACATCCGTGCCTGGAAAGGTCGGCCCGGATACTCCGCCGCTGCAAAGGATGCAGTGCGACAGGCCATGGGCGGAGCGCGAGACAACGACCGGCTGATAGTGCAGTTCAGTCATCCGCGTCTCGCCGACGAGCTGGATGTCGATGCTCCGATCCTGTGCGCCTGGGGCGGGGAAGCAGTGATGCAGCGCGCCGCTGCACGCGTACTTCTCCGCCAGGTGGCGGCGAGCATGGAAAGGAGCATCGGCACCGCGCGTTAGTCGCTTCACCCAGGAGATTTCAATGAGCGAGGCCACGGTCAAGAGTTCGCCGGTCCGCATTTTCGGCCAGCCGAAGATGGCGGTGCTTCTCCTCCTCGGCTTTTCCTCCGGGCTTCCGTTCTACCTGACCAGCAAGACACTGCAGGCCTGGATGACGACGGCTCACGTCGATCTGGCGACCATCGGATTCTTCAGTCTCGTCACGCTCCCATACTCGCTCAAGTTCGTCTGGGCGCCCGTGATGGATCGCTACGTACCTCCGTTCCTCGGCCGCCGTCGCGGCTGGGTTTTCATCACTCAGGTGCTCCTGCTGCTCGCGATCGCGGCGATGTCGCTGCACGATCCGCGTACCGGACTGAAAATGCTCGCCATCAATGCTATCGCGATTGCGTTCCTCAGCGCATCGCAGGACATATCGCTCGACGCGTATCGGACCGATGTCCTGGAGACGCGGGAAATGGGCGCGGGCGCGGCCGTTTTCGTGATGGGATACCGGATCGCAATGATCACGACGGGGGCTCTGGCCTTTTTTCTGGCCGATCGAATGTCGTGGCCCACCGTCTACGTCCTCCTTTCGCTGCTCATGCTGGTTGGCATTGCCACGACGTTCATCGCGCCTGAACCGGTGCTGACCGATGCGCCCCCGAGGACTCTGGTGGAAGCGGTGGTGCTCCCGTTCGCGGACTTCTTTCAGCGGGTGGGAGTAGGTCGGGCCGTCTTCGTACTCCTTTTCATCGTCGTGTACAAATACTCGGACAGCCTGGCGGGGAGCATGACGACTCCTTTTCTGCTGCAGGCGGGGTTCTCGCAGAGCGAGGTGGGCGCTGTCTTTCTAGGAGTCGGAGTGATCGCGACCATCGCGGGAGTAATCGTTGGCGGAGCGGTGATCGGGAAGCTGGGGATCAACCGCTCGCTCTGGATTTTTGTGGTGTTCCAGGGCCTGAGCAACCTCACCTATTACGGGCTGTCGCTCGCAGGAAAAAGCCACACGTTCATGGTGGCTGCCATCATCACCGAGAACTTTGGCCTGGGTCTGGTGACCGCGGGAATGACCGCCTACCTGATGAGCATGTGCAACAAGCGCTTCACGGCCACCCAGTTCGCGCTGTTGTCGAGCCTAATGGCAGCCAGCAGGGACATCCTCGTCGCTCCCGCCGGAAAGATCGCGGAGGCAGTCGGGTGGCCCGGATTCTTCATGATTACCGTAGCGATGGCGATTCCGCCGCTGCTTCTGTTGCCATTCATCGCGCCGTGGTCGCGCGATGAGCCGATCGGCGCCGCTCCGCACACCGGTGAAACGGTGCCGGCTAAAGTCGCTTAACCGCCGTTGGCGGCGCGAAGCTGATCCGCCTCCGGGGTCCGAAGACGTGCGGCTATCACGGTAACGTTGTCCGGCGCCCCGGTGTGCATCGCTTCCTCGATCAGCGCCTCACATATCTCTTCCGGACGTGCGGCGCCGCGAGTGATGCGTGCGATGTCTTCCGCCGGAACCTGGTTCGACAGCCCGTCGCTGCAGAGCACCAGAAAATCATCGTTCTCCAGCTTGCACCGGTAGAGATCGGAAACGACCTTGTCCTCGGGCCCCAGTGCCTGCAGGATGATGTTGCGGTGCTCGCTTTGCGCCGCTTCCTTCTGGGTCATGCGACCCGCGTCGATCAGGCGCTGGACGAACGACTGGTCTTTCGTCAGCTGCTTCGCCAGACCGTTCCGCACCAGATATGCTCTGCTGTCGCCCACCTGAGCGATGAAGGCTTCGCCATCGAGCACCAGCGCTAGGGTCGTCGTCGTCCCCATCCCGTGATGCTCGGGGGCCGAGTTGGCTTTCTGAAAGATCGCCTTGTTGGCGACTTCAATCGCCCGTCTCAATGCGGCTTCGATCGATTCGGTGGTTCGCTTGGGCACCTTGTGCCACCAGCGATGCATCTCGCTCAGTATCGTTTCGGTTGCGATGGAGCTGGCCAGCGCGCCAGAGGCAGCGCCCCCGACGCCGTCAGCAACGATGAGAATGAACGGCGCGGTATGTACGGAAACGAGCGCTGGCGCGCTCATCGTCGCAATGTCGCCTGTCTCCAGATTCGCAATCAGAAAGGAGTCCTGATTGTCGTGCCTGATCAGCCCGACATTCGAACTCCCGAAAATTTCTGCAAGCAATTGTGGCTCGAAAAGAGCGTTGTCTTATAGTC
>JALYYH010000277.1 GCA_030946665.1 Gemmatimonadota bacterium | reverse complement strand
CCGCGTAGGAAGTAAGGATGTGTGCCGTCTCGTGGGCGAGGAGGCTGCCACCGAAGCCGAAGGCGAAAAGACGCCAGTAGTCGTTCGCGTGCGCAGATGCCGAGGCTGCTTGCGCCAGCGTGGTTCGGGGGGTGGCGAGGGCAAACACAAAAGCCATCAGACCGAACAGTATCGCGCGCCAAAGTCTCAAACTTGCTATGTTGTTCGCCGAATATTCTGCTCGGAGCAAGTAATTGATGGCTGATCGTTTATCGGACATTGCGATCCAGCGCGAGCTCGGAAATCTTCCGGGTTGGAGCCGACGTGGCGACGTGATCACCAAGACTTTTCAATTCCGGAATTTCCTGACCGGAATAAACTTCGTGTCGGCGGTGGCCAAAGCTGCCGAGGCGGCCGACCACCATCCAGACATCGACATCCGCTACACGAAGATCATCTGCACGCTGAGCACTCACTCGGCCGGCGGCATCACCCAGAAAGATCTCGACATGGCCGGGCAGATCGAGCGGGTCCAGGAAAGCCTGGGGTAACGTCAGCAGTCGGCTGGCAGTTTTCAGGACAGCTAGTTTCGCCGGCTTCCGGTAAGTCTGAGTATCGCCATGAACATGTTGAGCAGATCGAGATAGATCTGTACCGCCGCTCCGACGTATTCGTCGGGCCCGTAATAATTGCGCAGCCGCCAGGTGTCGAACACCAGCAGGCCACTGAACAGCAGGACCGTTACCGATGCGAGCCAGAGACCTACTGCGGCGCTCTGGAAAAAGAAATTCAAGAGCATGGTGCCGATCAGCACCCACAGGCCCACCATGAGGAAGCTTCCCCAGGCGCTGAAGTCTCGACGGCTGACAAAGGCATACAGCGTCAGTACGCCGAACGCGCCGATAGTCAGAACCGCGGCCTGCTGTATCACTCCAGGCTGGGTTCGTCCGTAGTAGTACAGTGCAGGCGAGATCATCACGCCCATGACGAAATTGAAGAGGAAGACGAGACCGATGTTCATCGGGAACTCAGTTTTCTTCCTCGTCGCCAGGAGGAGCGGCGCCAGAGAGCAAAAGAAAGCAATGAACGGATGCTGGGCTACGGCAACCATCAGCTGAGGCTGGGACAAACCAAACGATGCGCCCACCATCGTCACAAGAACGCTGACGAGAACCAGCGAGTAGGTCCGGCGAACGAGCGTCGCCCTCTCTTCTCCGGTTCGAACCAGCGTCCCAGTCTGATATGACACACCCATTTTGACTAACTCCTAAGAAGGTCGAACGTTGCGGAATATATTACCCCGCATTTTTCGTAGCGATTTGGTCAAGCAGCGCCGGGAGGTCCCTGATGTCGTCCAGAAAGTAGGTGGGATGATAAGGCTCCAGCTGATCGCGCCTGAAGGGCCCCCACAGCGCTGCAATGGTGATTACGCCGGCATCATTTCCCGACTTTATGTCGTGCGGTGAGTCGCCGACGAAAACAGCTTCGTTGGGCCGGTAGGCGAGCTTCTCCAGCGCCGCGCGTACCGGGAACGGATCCGGTTTGTGGATGTGCACCGAGTCGTAGCCGATCGCTACTTCGATGTAATCGTCGGCGCCGATGAACTTGAGACCGCGTTCCATCATCAAGTTGCCCTTGCTGGTCACCACACCCATTGGGTGCCCGCGCTGGTAGAGGAGCGCCAGCGTGTCGATGACTCCAGCGTAATGGGCCATCAGCCGATCGTGATTTTCCATCTGGAACGTGCGATACCGATTGAGGAGACGCTCACGATCCTCGTCCGATTCCACGTATGGAGTCAGCTGTTTGGGTAGCGGCGTTCCGAGTCCATCGATCCATTCACCATCACTCGGCTGCCTCGGGCGCCCGTGAAAGGTGTGTTTCATGGATGCGAGCAGCAGCGCGATCGAATCGACCAGCGTGCCATCGAGATCGAAGAGAACCGCGTATGGACGGGTTTCAACCATACGGCAAACTAAACGCTCCCGGGGCTGCCTAGGAATGGGAGATCCACGACGCCGGGAGGGTATGTCGGCGTTGTTATGGCAGATTCCCGGCGCGATATTAGAATGACCATGCCAGCCTCCGCCACCATGCGCACGAGCTTCAACAAGCTGTTCGACGAGATCGGTACCGTCGATCAGGTAGGGATCGAGGAGCGCGTTGCCAAGTTCCAGACCCGGAGCATCAAGAAAGGGTCGAAGCTGTGGGGACTGAAGACCGCGGTCTCGATGGTAGACCTCACGACACTGGAAGGGAAGGACACCCCGGGCAAGGTCGCATCGCTCTGCCAGAAAGCTCGTCGCCCGAGCTTCGACCCTGACGTCCCGCCTGTAGCAGCGGTCTGCATCTACCCATTTCTGGTAAAACACGCGGCGCGCTGGCTGGCTGACACCGCGATCAAGGTTGCATCGGTTGCGACGGCATTCCCGTCGGGACAGAGTCCGCTGGCGCTTCGGCTCGAGGAAGTGAAGACAGCCGTCTCCGACGGAGCCGATGAGATCGACATGGTGATCAACCGCGGGCTCTTCCTCGCCGGAGAATTCAAGGCGGTGCAGGACGAGATCAGCGCGGTGGTCGAGGCCTGTGGCGACGCGCAGCTCAAGGTCATTCTCGAAGTGAGCGAGCTCGACACCTACGACAATGTCCGGGCAGCTTCTTTTCTGGCGATGCAGGTGATCCGTCCCGGTGACTTCATTAAGACCAGCACCGGCAAAGCGTCCGGAAGTGCCACGCTGGCCAACACCCAGGTGATGATCGAAGCAATCCGCGATTTCTACCTCGCAACAGGAATCGCCATCGGGATGAAGCCAGCCGGCGGGATCAAGACCGCGAAGCAGGCGCTTCACTATCTCGTCGCGGTCAAGGAGACGCTGGGCGACGCGTGGCTGAACTCGACGCGCTATCGCTTCGGCGCGAGCTCGCTGCTCAACGATTTGTTGAGGCAGATAGAAAAGGAAAAGACCGGCGCCTACCAGGCCCCCTACTACTTCACGGAGTCGGCGGAGAGCTACTGATATGACAACTCCCAGAACGATCGTCCGACCTTCCGCGCCTGGGGGCTCGATTCCTCAGCTGATATTCGGGGACCTGTGGGAGTACGATCCAGCTCCTGAAACAGCCGACCCCAGGCTGAAGCCGAAATACGATCTGTTCATTGGCGGCAAGTTCGTAGCGCCCAGGTCCGGGAAGTACTTCGACTCATTGAATCCGGCGACGGAAGAAGTCATCGCCGAGATCGCGCTTGCCGGCCCGGCGGATGTGGACGCGGCATATCAGGCTGCGCAGAGGGCGTTCGGTTCCTGGAGCAGGCTGCCGGGCGCGGAGCGGGGGAAATATCTCTATCGCATCGCGCGCCTGATTCAGGATCGCGCGCGGGAGTTTGCCGTCGCCGAGACGATGGATGGTGGCAAACCCATCAAGGAATCGCGCGATTTCGACGTCCCGATGGCAGCCGCGCATTTCTTCTATCACGCGGGCTGGGCCGACAAGCTCGAGTACGCGATGCCTGGCGTAACCGTGGTTCCGCTGGGCGTCGTCGGCCAGGTGATTCCGTGGAATTTTCCACTGCTCATGCTGGCGTGGAAAATCGCGCCGGCGCTGGCGATGGGAAACACCGTCGTCCTCAAGCCCGCCGAGACGACGTCCGTTACCGCGCTGAAATTCGCGGAGCTGCTGCTCGAAGCGGAGCTGCCGCCAGGTGTCGTGAACTTCGTGTGCGGCGCGGGGGAGACGGGTGCAGCTGTGGTCGGACATCCCACCGCCTCGAAGATCGCTTTCACTGGCTCGACCGACGTCGGCAAGCTGATCATGCGGCAGCTCGCCGGGACCGACAAAAAACTGACGTTGGAGCTCGGAGGAAAGGCCGCCAACATCGTCTTCGACGATTCGCCTGTCGATCAGGCTGTCGAGGGCGTCGTCAACGGAATTTTCTTCAACCAGGGGCACGTCTGCTGCGCGGGAAGCCGGCTGCTGGTGCAGGAGTCGATTGCGGAGATGTTCGTCTCGAAGCTCAAGAATCGCATCGATGTGCTTCGGGTCGGCAATCCGCTCGACAAGAACACCGATGTCGGCGCGATCAATTCGAAGGCGCAGCTCGACCGAATCTGCGAGCTCGTTGACTCGGGTGTAACGGCAGGTGCGGAGATGTATCAATCGGCGGTATGTCATCTTCCGACGAAGGGCTACTACTTCAAGCCGACAGTGTTCACCGGCGTGACCCAGAGCCACCGCATCGCGCGGGAGGAGATCTTCGGACCGGTGCTGAGTGTGCTCACCTTCCGTACGCTCGAGGAAGCCGTCGAGAAAGCGAACAACACGATGTACGGACTCTCCGCCGGTGTCTGGACCGACAAGGGCTCGCGCATTCTCAAGATGAGCACGCTGCTCAAGGCCGGAGTGGTGTGGGCCAACACCTTCAACAAATTCGATCCCTCGTCGCCGTTTGGCGGCTACAAGGAATCAGGCTTCGGACGCGAAGGCGGACGTCAGGGTCTAATGGATTACGGGAAGGTGGTCTAACCATGCCACCGCGGATTCCCGTAACGAAGACGCCCAAGGTGTATGTCGGAGGGCAGTTCATCAGGTCCGAGAGCGGGCGCGTTTTTCCGATTCAGAAAAAGCCAGCCCGGAAAGGTGGCGCCGGTCCGAATGTTCATGCCGGCCTGCTCGGGAACATTCCACAGTGCACGCGAAAGGATCTGCGCAACGCGGTTGAGGCGGCGGCGAAGGCAGGTCCCGATTGGGCGCATCGCACGCCATACAACCGTGGACAGATCATCTATCGACTGGCGGAGATGCTGGAGTCGAGAAGCGACGAGATGGCGGAGTCACTGGCGATCTCTGGGGCGGTGACGAAAGCAGCGGCGAGAACAGAAGTGACCGCAGGCGTCGATCGTCTCATTTACTACGCCGGATGGTCCGACAAATACGAGCAGGTCCTCGGCAACACCAATCCGGTGGCGGGTCCGTTTTTCAACTTCACCGTAGCGGAGCCGATGGGAATCGTCGGCATCATTGCCGATGATGCAGCTCCGCTCCTGGGGCTCCTGAGCCAGATCGCTCCCGTCATCGTCGCCGGCAACACCTGCGTCGCCCTGGCGTCGCAGGAGTTTCCCTATCCCGCGATCGTGCTCGGCGAGCTGCTGGCCGTCTCCGATCTTCCGGGTGGGGTGGTAAATATTCTCACGGGCTTCAGAAAGGAGCTCGTTCCGACATTCGCGACGCACACGCACATACGTGGATTGAACGCGATCGTGAATCACGAAGAGAAGAGGCAGCTGCAGCTTGGCGCCGCCGAGAGCATCAAGCGGGTGCGCGCGCGAAAGCGGGGCGGCGACGTCGATTGGACCGACGATCGGTCGCAGAGCGTTTACGAGATCCGCGACTTCGTCGAGTTCAAGACCACCTGGCATCCGATCGGCGCGTAGCATCAGGCAAGCAGCGGTGAACGCGATCGAAATGCACGCGCTGCGCAAAGTCTACAAGGGCAGCGGGAAGTCAAGGCCCGGCGGCTCCTCCTACAGCGCGCGCTGGGCTCCGCCGGGGAGCAGTGCGCCGTCATCGAGTGACGTGATCGCGCTCGAGTCGCTCGACCTGGACATCAAGGCGGGAGAATTCTTCGGGCTGCTGGGTCCCAATGGCGCCGGCAAGACCACAGCGATCGGAATTCTCACCACGCGAGTGCGCCCGACGTCGGGCAAAGCGACAGTGGCAGGTGCCGATGTCGTTGAGAGCTCGGTGCGGGTCCGTCAGATGATCGGCGTGGTTCCACAGCGCCCGAACGCGGATCTGAGTCTCAACGTTTTGGAGAATCTCCAGTTCCACGCCGCGTACTTCGGCATTGCGTTCGATGTCGCCACGAAGCGCGCGTACGAGCTGCTCGAGCGTCTGGGCTTGTCCGAGAAGGCGGGTGCGAAAATGTCGGAGATGTCGGGCGGGCAGCAGCAACGGCTCATGATCGTGCGGGCGCTGATGCACGAGCCGGACATCATCTTCCTCGACGAGCCCACCGTCGGACTAGATCCTCAGGCTCGGCTCG
>JALYYH010000262.1 GCA_030946665.1 Gemmatimonadota bacterium | reverse complement strand
GATCACGGATTACGCTCTCTACCTAAAGGCGACCCGCGGCATAACGTCGCCCGATTTCGTCGTAACGCCGGCGATGCGAGACGAGGTGTGGAAGCGGATGAAAGAGCGGGGGGTCGACATTCCGCGCGTCGAATTCGACTACGGCGAGCCACTTGTCTCGCGGCTGATCGGGTTCGACATCGCGCGTTACGTGTTCGGGAGCGAAGCGGAGTTCAGGCGCCGCGCGTCCGTAGACAAGTCACTGCAAAAAGCGATGGAGCTTGCACGGGGAGCGACCAGTGAGAGCGAACTGTTGCGCAAAGCCGCCGCCATCCCCGCACGGCCTGCCGACAGCCTGGAAGGTCAGTGAGCGAGCGGGTCTTCATTATCGGACCGGGTCACGTGGGGCGCGGACTTTTCCGCGCCTTTCGTGCGTCAGGGGTCGAAGTTGCGGGGCTGCACGGCAAGCGTGCGTCCGGGGTGGCGACTTCGACAGGGCCGCTGCCGAAAGAGGCCGCCAGCGCAAACGTAGTCATCGTCTGCGTGCGGGATCCGCAGATCGACGAGACGATCGAGGAAGTAATCGCCGCGGCGGAGGACGGACGCATTGCCCGGGGCACGGTGGTTCTTCACACCTCGGCTATCGCAGAGCCTGCGGGGCTGCAGACACTGAAAGAGCTGGGCAACCCCGGCGGGACCTTTCATCCCCTGGTCCCGTTCACCGATCCAGAGGTCTCAGCGACACTCTTGCGCAAGGGATGGATCGGCATCGATGGGGAGAACCCCGCCCGGAGTGCATCCCGCCGCCTCGCGGGGCATCTGGGCGCACGGACGCTCGACATCCCGCCCGGAAGGAAGCCGGCCTACCATGCGGCCGCGGTTATCTCTTCGAATTTTCCGGTTGTCCTCGCGTCGGTCGCCGGACATCTGCTTCGTGACATCGGTGTTCCCGACTCGAGCGCGTACCAGGCGGTCGAGAGCCTGATGAGCGGGGCGCTCAGCAATATGAAACAGGCGCTGCCCGATGACGCGCTCACAGGTCCGATTGTTCGCGGCGACGCGGAGACTGTGGGGAAGCACCTTCGCGCACTGGAGACGCACGGGCAGGCGCTGGACGTCTACCGCGCGATGTCGGCGGCGGCGGTGGAGATGGCGCGGGGACGCGGGGTTGATCAGAAAAAGCTGGCTGCGCTGGCGGGGATGCTGAGGAGCGCAGAACCTCAGCATCCGCGCTCTAGAAGGTGACCGCGGTCGATTGATCGACCACCTTCACGCCCTTCGGAACTGCGAACCGAAAACTCGACCTGCTCAGATCGGGGTTCGCTGTGAAGCTCGTGATCACGACATGTCGCTTCAAGCCGCTCACCGTCTCCACGTCGAACTGCCTGATGCTCGAATCGGTGTCGTCGATCCACACCTTGGCGCTGATGAAATTCGGGTTGGCGCGCTTCGGGACGAGCGTGATCGCATGCGTCGCGCGGCCGCCGAGGGTGGCGCTGCCAGCCGACGATAGCGTGAAGCGGGTGCGGGGCGATGTCAGGAACTCGTCGGCCGGATCCACAGCGCTGGCATTCCCATCCTTGTAAGGCATGCGAACTACCTGTCCCGGAGCACTGCTGGGAAGGTAAAACCAGAGCGTCGAGCCATCGGCTGCAACCCGGTCACCACTCTCGAAGTTGATGCTCAGGAGATTCGGCTTCCTGCGCAGAATCACTCCGCTCGTCGTCTGCGTTGTGCCGGTAAGCGGATTGGTGAGGGTTTGCCGGAATTCGGCCCGCATGCTGCTGAGACGAGAGTACGCGGCCGCCGCGCGATCGATGACTGCATCGGCGGCTTGCGCGCGCGCGGCGAGCGGAAGCGCGGCGACTGCAATCGCCGCAAGGCAGGTGAGTTTTTTCATATGTAAGCCTACCCTGCTACAGCTGTGCCGTTCCGATTTTGGCGGGGGGGATGGCACGGCCGATCGCGGCCGCCACCGCGCGAAGCTCGCCGATCAGCTGTGTGAACTGATCAGGATAAAGCGACTGCGCGCCGTCGGAAAGCGCGCGATCCGGCTCAGGATGAACTTCGATGAGAAGACCATCCGCACCAGCGGCGACTGCCGCGCGGGCCATCGGAATCACTTTGTCGCGAAGCCCCGTGCCGTGGCTCGGATCCGCGATGATCGGCAGGTGAGAGAGACGATGGACAATCGGGATCGCGGTGAGATCGAACATGTTGCGGGCCGCGGGATCGAAGCTTCGCACGCCGCGCTCGCACAGGATGACATTGTTATTCCCCTCGGCGAGGATGTACTCGGCGCTGAGGAGGAGATCGTTGATCGTGGCCGCCATGCCTCGCTTCAGCAACACCGGTTTCTTCATCCTGCCGACGGTCTTCAGCAGCGAATAATTCTGCATGTTTCGGGCACCGATCTGGATGCAGGCGGCGACTTCGGCGACCATCTCCGCGCCTTCGGCATCCATCGCTTCGGTTACGATCGGAAGTCCGGTTTCTTTTCCGGCGTGCGCGAGAAGAGCAAGACCTTTCTTTCCCATGCCTTGAAAAGAGTAGGGGGAGCTGCGCGGCTTGAACGCGCCTCCGCGCAACGCGTTGCCTCCCGCCGCCTTCACGATTCGCGCCGCTGAGAGAATCTGCTCCTCCGACTCAACCGAACACGGTCCTCCGATGACGACGACGTCATTGCCTCCCACGGTGACATCCGGCGCCAGCCGAACGATCGTGTTTTCGGCTCTCCACTCCCGCGACACCTGCTTGTACGGCTGCGTGACGTGGATGATCTGGGCAACACCGGGCAGAGCCTCTAGCCTGGACGCATCTATACGCCCATCGTTGCCGACGAGTCCGACGGCTGTGCGCTGGGCGCCGGGCATTGGCCTCGCCTCGTACCCCATCTCCTTGATTATTTCGACGACGCGATCGACGTCTTTCGCCGTCGCGTCGTGCTGCATGACTACTAGCATTCAAGCGGTGACTGGCGCTGTGTCGGCGGCTTCTGCTGGCTCGTCGTGCAGCTGCGGTGTGTGCGCCGGGTGCGCTGGAGAGATGGTCTCGTCGACGGTCCTGCCGCGCATGCGTACGCTGACGAGCGACGAGACCCCGGGTTCCTGCATCGTCACTCCGTACACCGCGTCCGCTGCTTCCGTCGTGGTGCGAGGGTTGTGCGTGATCACAATGAATTGGGTGTTGGCCTTGAACCGATTGAGCATCCGGACGAAGTGTCCAATGTTCTGGTCGTCGAGCGGCGCATCCACTTCGTCGAGCAGGCAAAACGGACTCGGTTTCGTCAGGAAGATTCCAAACAGCAACGACAGCGCGACGAGCGCTTTCTCGCCGCTCGAGAGGAGGTGAATCCGTTGCGTGCGCTTTCCACGTGGTGACGCGTGGATTTCGATATCACCGTCGAGCGGACTGTCCGGGTTCTCCAGTCTCAGGTCGCACTCGCCGCCGCCGAACAGCGTCATGAAGATGTTGCGGAAGTTCTCGCGCACCTTGACGAATGTCTCGAGAAACAGCGCCCGCGCCGTGGTATCGATTTCGCGAATGGCCTGCTGGAGTGATGCCTTCGCCGAATTCAGGTCGTCGCGCTGGGTGGTGAGGAATGACAGCCGCTTCGTCTCCTCCTCATGCTCCTCGATCGCCAGCGGGTTGACGGGCCCGAGCGCCTCGAGCTGCTCCCTCACCACCGCCGCCTCGGCGCGAAGAGTGTCATCGTCGAGCTCGAGATTCTCGGCTCCCGCCAGCAGCTCTTCCACCGGCTTCTTCCATTCGGCTTCGAGCCGTTCGCGGATGGCCGTTCTGCGCCCGGAAAGCTCAGTGTACCGGAGCTCCGCCGAGTGCAGCTCTTCGCCCAACGCCGTGGTGTGATGCCGCATCTCGCTCAGCAGGTGCTCGTCGTTCGCCAGACGCTCGTCTACTTCGCGCACGGCGCGCTCAGCGTCCGCGAGTCTTTGTTCGGCGTCCTCGAGCGTCGCCTGTCTGGCGTCGAGATCACTCTGCCACTGCGACAGCTGCTGGGTGAGCTGCGAGTCCGCGCTGGAGAGAGTCGAGATCTCGAGCCGCAGCGACTCGAGCCTCCCCGTTGCTGACGCGAATTCCTCGCTCAAATGGCGCTGGCGATCCGATGACACCTCCAGCTGCGCTTCAGCCTGCGCCCGACGAATCTGGCTCGCAGTCCGCTGCTCGCGTGCCTCGTCCTGTTTCTGCTCGGCCGTCGCGAGCATTTCGCGGGCTACCGAAACCGCAGCTTCGTGCTGAGCGATTCTTGATTCGATCTCTCGCGTGCTGGTGGAGAGTGTTGCGAGGCGCGACAACGTCGCGGCTTCGCGCTCGGCCAGTCTTTCGATCATTGCCCGTGCTTCCGCCGCCTCACGTGCCGCACGCTGGTGTTGACGGCCCAAAGCCGCCGAGTGGTCCGCGGCCTCCGCGTTGGCTCGCGCGGCCAGCGAGGCGGCCTCCTGGAACGCGATCGCAGCACGTTCTGCTGCAGCGCGTGCAGCCCGTTCCGACTCCGCGGTGGCCGCCGCGTTGTGGCGAGCGGCCGCGCTATTCACGACAGCCTGTCTCAACTCGCTTATCTCCGCGCGCCGACGCAGCGGGCCGGGTCCGGACTCGGCCGCCGGCAGCCATATCGCACCGCGGGCGTCAATGAAGGCGGTACCACTTTCCATCGATGTCACACGTCCCAATAGCGCGCGAACCCACCCGCTTGCTGGAGAGGATGACTCGACGAGTCCAGCGAGGTCACTCGATTCCTCCGGAGCATCCAACGGCTGAATGGCCGAATCAACAGGAAGGAGGAGGAGTGGTCCGGGCTCAGCCGATGCATGCCAGGCGCGCACGGCCTCAGCAACGGATCTGTCCCGCACGAGAACGGCGTTGACGGTCGCGCCAAGAAAGCGCTCCACCAACGACGCCGAATTCGCGTCGGCACTTATAAAGTCGCTGAGCGGACCGAGGACGGCTCCTTCCCCGAAGAGGCCGCGCTCGTTGAGGAGTCGGGCAGCCGCGGGTGCAAGACCCACTCTTTCTCTCTCCAGCCCTTCGAGGGCGTTCAGCTTGGCAACGGAGGCAGCGTGGAGCTCCTCAGCGCGCAGGAGGTCCAAGCGCGCCGCATTCTCCCGGTCGCGGGCCTGGGATAGAATGTCGCGCGCGCCCTCGGCGGCAGCAGACGTCTCAGCGAGGCGCGTTGCCGCGACAGCGGCAGCGTCCTCGGCACTCGCGAGATCGCGTCGCGACGATTCCGCGGCGTCAAGCAGCTGCCCCTGTTCCGCTTCGAGCGTCGATCTTCGCGTCGCCGTCTCCGACCGCTCGCGTTCTCCGCTCTGCCGGTCGAGCTCGGTGCGGTGCAACTCCTCGCGCAGCTCGCGCTGCACTCGATCACCGCTCTCGACGTTGGCGCGAGCGACGCTCAGCGCGGCGCGAACTTCCTCCTCATGTCGGGCGTTGGATCCTAGCGCTTCGTCCGCTGCGGCGAGGGCCGCCTCGAGCTGTGCGAGCTCGCTGGCGGCGCGCCCGAGCTCCGTGGTCACGCGTCCAGCGACAGCATCACCCTCGCGTCTCTCCTCTTCGGCACGCTCACGCCGAGATGCAGCATTGCGCATCCTCTCTTCGGCTACTGCGATCTCCCCGCGCAGCTGTTGAGTGCTCTCACGCTGGTCGGACACGAGCCGCGTGAGCTCCGTCCGCCTCGCCTCGGCCGTAGTTCGTTCGACCAGGGCCGTGTCGCGCGCGGATTCAGCATCGCGAAGCCGGTCCTCTTCCACCGGTACCTGCGTGCGAAGCGTCGTGACGCGCTCCTCCAGACGCAGAAGATCCCCGCGCCAGGCGTCGATCTCGCGGGAAGCATGCGCGACTTCGAGTGTGAAGCGACGAGCCATCAGCTCGGAATGACGCTCCGCGCGCTTTCGCTGCCGCGCCAGCGAGCGCACCTGACTCTGGACTTCCGTAATGAGATCGTCGATGCGCGACAAGTCGGTCGCTGTCTCTTCCAGACGTCGCTCGGCGCTGCGCTTGCGATCGCGGTACAGGCCAACGCCCGCCGCTTCCTCGAACAGCTCGCGCCGATCATCCGGCCTGTCGGAAAGCAATGCGTCGACCATCCTCGATTCGATTACCACGCCTGAATCGGCACCAAGACCGGTACCGCGGACCATGTCATGAATGTCGCGCAACCGGCACGGAGAGCTGTTGAGGAAATAGTCGCTCTCCCCGGAACGACTCAGTCTGCGCGTGATCACCACTTCGCGAAACGGAATGTCGAGCGACCCGTCGTCGTTCTCGAAAT
>JALYYH010000198.1 GCA_030946665.1 Gemmatimonadota bacterium | reverse complement strand
TCAATCTGGACGTTCCGGAGTTCGGGGACGGAAAGCTCGTTCCCACCGGCGAGAATCTCGCCCGATTCATTTACGAGCGAGTGGATCGTGATCTACCGAAGCCGGCGAGAGTGATTCGCGTGACCGTCGGCGAAGACGATAGTCTCAGCGCGACCTACAGCAGGGAGTAATCAAAACGGTGCCTGTTTCTTTCGCGCGCAGGTGCGTGCGCGCACTCGTTGTTGCCACCGCGCCATTTGCCCTCACGGCCTGCGTGACGGTGATGAGGACAGCACATCTTGGCTCGACTCGCGGGAACCTTCGGCACGAGATCGACTCGCTGACCTCCCGGCCCGAGTTCAGGAATGCGCAGTGGGGGGTTTTGATCGTCAACCCGCGCACGGGCGACACTCTCTACTCGAAGAACGCTGGCAAGCTGTTCATGCCCGCCTCCAACATGAAAATCATCACGGCCGCGGCCGCTCTGACACTGCTTGGACCCGACTACCGTTACCGAACCACCTTTCTCACCGACGGTCCGGTGCGCGACTCGCTGCTCGATGGCGACCTGCTCGTAATCGGCCGCGGCGACCCAACCGTGAGCGACCGGATGCGAGGTAGCGCGACAACCGTGATGGACGCCCTGGCCGATTCGCTTCGCGCGCATCGAATCAGGCAGATCAGCGGATCGCTGGCGCGAGTGGGGAATGCATTCCCCGATTCCATTTATGGTTACGGCTGGGAGTGGGACGATCTGGGCGAGTACTACGGCGCCGGGGTGGACGAGCTGATCTTCAACGAGGGAATGGCGCCCACAAAGCTCCGGCCTCCGCCCGACACCGTGCGTGACAGCCTCTACTCGGGGCCCGCGAAGAATCCGGCGAAGGCATATCTCGACGCGCTTCGCGACGGATTGGTTC
This sequence comes from Gemmatimonadota bacterium, assembly GCA_030946665.1. Next base: position 5,671 of record JALYYH010000198.1, on the reverse strand, counting down.
GGAAAGGGATCAGAATCGACGGCGGAGTGAGAGGAGACAGCATTCTGTCCGCGCCGCTGAAGATGGACACGCTGTTTGTGCTCCTGTCTCCGCCTCTCCGCGACATCCTCCCGGCACTGATGAAGCCGTCGCAGAATCAGATCGCCGAGATTCTCCTGAGGACGATCGGCCTGGAGCGTGGTGGGCTGGGAACGGCGGACAGTGCTCGAAAGATCATCGGACAGCGGCTTCTCGGCTGGGGCGTGCAGCCGGACGGTTTCGTCATTCGCGACGGCAGCGGGCTCTCCGACCAGGACCTGTTGACACCCGAGACGATCGTTCGCGTGCTCGACCGGATTCAGCGCGACACTGCGTTCGCGACTTTCTACAACTCGATGCCGATCGCGGGTGTCGACGGCACGATCGACACCCGAATGAAAGGAACGCCGGCCGAGGGCAACGTCCACGCGAAGACCGGAACGCTGGCGAAGGCTCGCTCGCTGTCCGGCTATGTAACGACCGCAGAGGGCGAGCGGCTGATATTCAGCATACTCGCCAACAACACCACTACTCCCGGCTCGGCGGTCACCAACGTAGCCGACGAGATCGCGGCGGCTCTGGCCGGCTTCCGGGAACACTGAAGATCATGCTGAGCGTCGCCGAAGCAAGTGAGCGCATCCTCGCCGAGATAAAGCCGCTTCCTGCGGAAGGGGTGCCGTTGCGCAAGGCTCTTGGTCGCGTTCTCGCCGAGGACATCTCGGCGACGGTGACGATGCCCCCGTGGAGCAATTCCTCGATGGACGGATACGCCGTGCGATCGGCTGACATCACGCCGGTGATGAGCGGCGAGCCGGTGAAGCTGCGCGTGATCGCGACGGTTGCGGCTGGAGAATTTGCGCCGAGGTCGCTCAAGCGCGGTGAGGCCATGCGGATCATGACGGGAGCTCCGATTCCCGGGGGTGCCGACTCAGTGATCCGGAAGGAGGACACCGACGGCGGCAGCGAAAAGGTCGTGATCAGGGATGCGCGGGACGTGTGGAAGAACATTCGCGACGCGGGTGAGGATTATCAGCGCGGTGATCTCCTGGCGAGGAGAGGCTCTCCGGTAAAGCCGGCGCTGCTTGGAGTACTCGCATCGAGCGGGGTCGCGACGGTGCAGGTGTTCGGTCGCCCCAGGGTAGCGATCATCAGCTCGGGCAACGAGCTCGTAGACATCGACGAGTTCGACCAGGTGATCGCGGCGAAACGCATCGTGTCGACCAACAGCTATACGCTGGAAGCATTGACGCGCGTGGCGGGCGGGATTCCCGAGGATCTCGGAATTGCCAGCGACACGAAGGCGTCCCTCAAGAAGAAGCTCGAGGGTGCGATGGGGTGCAACCTCATCATCACCTCTGCTGGAGTTTCGGTCGGAGATCTCGACCATACGCGGGACGTCTTCGCGGCACTGGGCGGAGAGCAAAAGTTCTGGAAGGTCAAAATGCGACCGGGTGCGCCGCTCGCGTTCGGAATTCTGAACGATATTCCCTGGCTCGGCCTCTCCGGCAACCCGGTTTCGGCGATGGTGAGCTTCGAGCTCTTCGTCAGGCCGGCGCTGCGCAGGATGCAGGGGTACGCATCACTGTTTAGGCGCACTGTGGCAGTGACCCTCGAGGAAGAGGTGAAGATCACGGCCAAGCTCACCCACTTTCTGCGCGCCTGCGTCACGAGGCACGAGAATGGGACGCTGACTGCGCGACTGACGGGCCATCAGAGCTCCGGCGCCCTCACGTCGATGGCGAAGGCCAACGCGCTTCTCATCGTTCCGCCGACGAGGCCGAAGGTACCGCCGGGCGCTCAGCTGAACGCGCTCATGCTCGATCACAGTCTCCAAGAGACCTCGGCATTCTCCCTGTGATCGATTCGTGCCACCTGTCGAATGTCGAGCCGGTTCTCACTGGAAACGCCCTCGTCACCGCGCTGAACCGTCGATTCAGGACATCGGTGGAAGACGCGACCGTCGATGCTCACACGTTCAGCATACTACGGCCCGCGAACTCCGACGATCTCATTCGCGAGGAGGATTTCGTCAAGGATGAGAGACTTCCGTATTGGGCCGATGTCTGGCCATCGTCGCTGATTCTGGCCGGAAAGCTTCTCGAGCTCGAGGGAAATGGTAAAACCGCGCTCGAGCTCGGATGCGGCGTGGGTCTCAGCACTCTCGCCGCAACGACGGCCGGCTACGACGTATTGTCGACCGACTATTACCAGGACGCGCTCGACGTCACTCGCGCGAACGTTTTTCGAAATCTTGGAACGCTGGCGCGGACGAGGCTGGTCGATTGGCGGCATTTGCCGGACGACCTGGGAAGTTTCGATCTGGTGTTCGCGTCGGATGTGCTCTACGAGAAGGAATACGCCGAGCTGCTGCCCGTGCTTCTGGATCGACTGCTCGTCCCAATGGGGATGGCCTTATTCGCCGATCCGGGTCGCGTCGCCGCGCCGGTGTTCGTCGACGCGTGCGCCCATCACGGGCTCGTGGTAAGGCAAAAAGAAACCCTGCCATTCGAGGTCGGGGAGATCAAGCAGAAAATCGATCTTTACCGCATTGAACACGGATACTCCGGATAGAAACAGGGATGCTTAGGATAACAACAGAGCTATCCGTAGCATCCGTGTGGTTATCCGAAGCCTCGGTGTTCACATCTGTCGGTACTTTGGCCCGCTCCCACCCTCTCTGGGCGTCCATCGCGGGCCGAGCACATCCGTCGCCTTGCAGTCGATGCAGTTGGCGGGGCTCACAACGAGCCTCTCGCCGTCGCGCTCGTAGACCCCGGCCGGACACATGTGAGTGTAAAGCTCGGCCACTTCCGGGGTGATATCCGGGCCGACGATCAGGTGCGGCGGTATGTCGTCGCGCGTAGCGTTTCCTGATTTGAACACGGCGTCGAGCTTGCTGAAGGTGAGCTTGCCGTCGGGCATGAATGGCTCGGGCGGCGTAACGGCACGCGGGACATCAGCGTCGGCGTGGGAGTGGATCTTACCGCTTGGCAGCGCGCCGCCAGTCACCGTCATCAAACTGGCCTTTAGTCCCGCCATGTAGAAGTTGCTCTCCTGGAACGCGAGGCGCATGTTGCGCCGGCGGTAGAGATCTTTCGCGATGAAACTGCCGTCCACCATCGCGTCGTACTCCTTGAGCGACGCGGCGGACGTGTCCTTGCGCTTGAGTGCGTCGAAAGCGGCGCGCGCAGCGAACATTCCCGACTGCATCGCGTAGTGAATTCCCTTGAGCGATGCGACTTCCACATACCCCGCTGAATCGCCGATCATCATCAGGCCATCGCCATGCCGTCGCTTCGGAATGGCGTAGTATCCACCCTCGGGGATCGTCTTCGCACCCCACTCCACCATCTCCCCACTTTCGAGAATCTCCCTGAAGAACGGGTGCAGCTTCATCCGCTGCAGCATCTCGTGCACGTCGTCCGACGTTCGGTTGTAGTCCGTTCCGGCGACGAGACCGACTGCGATCAGGTTCCTGCTCAGCGGATACATGAAGCTGCCGCCGAAGACATCTCTCGGCAGCGGCCACCCCAGCGTGTGAACGATCGAATCCAGGGGCTTGAGCGTCTCCCAGATTTCCTTGACGCCTAGCGCGAAGATCTGCGGATTTTCGGAGCCGACCTTCTGCCACTCGAGGTACGCCTGCGACAGGGTTCCCCTCGTTCCCTCGGCGAGTACTGTGATTTGGGCGGTGATGTCCGTCGGCGGCGTATAGCCGCTCCCCTGTTCCCCAGTCCGACCAAGCCCAGCCGGCGCGGTACGGACGCCGGTCACCCTGTTTCCCTGGGTCAGGAGTGAAGCAGCGGGAAATCCGGTGAAGATGTTCACCCCAAGAGCCTCTGCCTTTTCTCCCAGCCAGCGGACGATCTCGCATAGCGATGCGATCTGATATCCGTGATTCCGCATCGTCGGAGGTGTGGGGATGCGGATGGCGCGGCTTCCGGTGAGGAAGTACACCCGCTCACCACCAACCGGTGCGCGAAAGGGGAAATCCTTGTCCCTGAGGCCAGGGAACAGAGCGCGTATCGCGATCGGATTCACGACGGCGCCAGAGAGTGAATGCTCGCCGAGCGCGCCGGCTTTCTCGAGCACGCCGATCTGGACATCGCCCAATGTTCCGCCCGCTTCGTTGTCGGCCCTGATCAGTTTCGCGAGCTCGATCGCACCAGCGAGGCCGGCTGGACCGCCGCCCACGAACACCACATCCATCGGAACCGCCTCAGCGTCAGGCGGCTCACTCAGGATCAGCCGACCGAGTGGAAGGGGCGCCTGATGCCGACTCGGTAGTACGCTGCCGGGACGATCAGGCATTAGTGGTGCTTCTTCGCTTCGCGGACCGCGTCGGTGAGCGCCGGAATCACTTCGAACACGTCCCCGACGATTCCGTAATCAGCGACTTTGAAGATTGGCGCGTCCTTGTCCTTGTTGACCGCGACGATCGTCTTCGACGTTCGCATTCCCGCGAGGTGCTGCACCGCGCCGGAGATTCCGACGGCGATGTACAACTCCGGGCTCACGAGACGACCAGTCTGACCGATCTGATCACTGTGCGGTCTCCAGCCGTCATCAGTGACGGCGCGCGTCGCGCCCACCGCGGCATTTCCGAATGCCGACGCCAGGTCTTCGACGAGCTTGAAGTTTTCGGCGGCCTTGAGGCCGCGCCCACCCGCGATGACAACCGGCGCCTCGGCGAGATCGAGCTTTCCACCGCCACCCTGACGGGTCTCAATCACCTTCACGCGCGTCGAGCCAGGATCGATCGCCGGTTGCGCGTTCTCCACCCGCCCTGCTTTGGGACTCAGCGCGGGCGTGATGACGTTAGGCCGCATCGCGATCACAGCCGGTGAACTCGATATCGCGAGGGTGGCGATGACCTTCCCGATGTTGATCGGATGCCGAACGACCACGGTGTCGCCTTCCACCTCAAAGGAGAGGACATCGGTAACGGCGCTCACTCCGAGGCGAGCGGCAACCCGCGGCGCGAGATCGCGACCCTGCGCGGAGGTGCTGAAGACCGCCGCGCGATACCCGCCCGACTTGATGCGTTCGGACGCCGTCGCGGTCGCGACCTCGGGATTGTAGTTCGCGAGACCGGCGTGCTCGATCGCCACTACGACGTCGGCGCCGCACTGTCCAAGCTGGCCCGCTTTTCCGGCTATTCCGGGAGGACCAAGAACGAGCGCATGCACCTCTCCGCCGCCGGACTTGTCCGCCAGCATCCGCGCCGCCGTCACCGCCTCGAGCCCCACCTTGCGAACCTCGCCGCCGCGGGATTCGACAAACGCGAAGACATTAGCCATCAGAGAACCTTCGCCTCCGTCTGAAGCAGCATCACCAGCTCCGCCACCGCCGCAGCGCCTTCACCAACGATTCGTCCGGCCTTTCTCTCGGCGGGGAGCTCGAGCTTTCGCACGGTGATCTGAGGAGGCGGGAGCTGAGCCGGCTTCACCTCGAGCGGCTTTTTCTTGGCGGCCATTATTCCCTTCAGCGATGGGTAGCGCGCGGTGTTGAGCCCCTCGTCGACGGTGAGTACCGCGGGCAGCTGAAACTCGACGATCTCCTGCGCGCCCTCCAGCTCTCGCTTCGCGGTTCCCTTCCCGTTCGCGATCTCGAGTGAGGAGATCGCCGTCACGCACGCGAGGCCCAGTATCTC
>JALYYH010000238.1 GCA_030946665.1 Gemmatimonadota bacterium | reverse complement strand
CCGGTAGATGTCGGCGTGATCGAACTCGATGTTGTTGACGATCGCCGTGTCCGGAAGGTAGTGCCACATCTTCGGACCCTTGTCGAAGTACGCCGTGTCGTACTCATCGGCTTCGATCACGAAATATCGCGAGTCCGTCAGTCGATACGACGTTCCGAAATTCTCGGCCACCCCTCCGATCAGAAAGCTCGGATTGAGTCTTGCCGATTCCAGCACCCACGCGAGCAGCGATGTCGTCGTCGTCTTTCCATGCGTCCCCGCCACCGCCATCGAGTGGCGACCCCAGATGAACTCCTCTTTTATGGTAGCGGCGGCCGACGTGTAGCGAAGCTTGCGGACCAGCACCTCCTCGAGCTCGGGATTCCCCCTCGAGATCGCGTTGCCCACCACCACAACGTCCGGGTCGGGCGACAGATTCTGCGGTCCATAGCCCTCGGTGTATGCAATCCCCATCTCCTGAAGGCCGGTGGACATGGGCGGATAGACGTTTTGATCCGAGCCGGTCACGTTGTGACCGGCGGCCTTGAGCAGGCCGGCCAGTGACGCCATCGCGGTACCGCCGATTCCGATCAGGTGATAGTGAAGCGGACTTTTAGTCCGGCCCGGCCCGCGGGTCTGTTGCGCCATCTATTGGCTTACCTCGTCGATTGGAGTTTTCAGATCTGGAATCTATAATGCTCTGGACGACCTCAGGCCGAAACGCGATCCTGACCTTCGCCGTAGGGATGAAACGCCCAAACGAGATTCATGCCGCAAAGAGCCAATAGATTCCTGACGATCTTTCTCCTGATCGTGCTGGTGGACGTCGCGACCAAACGGTTCGCCGTCGCCATGCTCATTCCCTACATACCGACAAACGTCGTCGACGACGTTCTGCGCTTCACCCTCGCCTACAATTCCGGCGGAGCGATGAGCCTGTCGCTCGGACCCTCGTCGCGCTGGTGGTTCACTCTGCTCTCGATCGCCACGCTCTTCGTGCTCGCGTACATGTACAGGCAGACATCGCCCAACGACAAGCTTCAGCTCGCTTCGCTGGCGCTGATCTGCGGCGGCGCGGTGGGAAACCTCATCGACCGAATCCGTTCGCCCCGCGGAGTGGTGGATTTCATCGACATCGGGATCGGCACACACCGCTTCTGGACGTTCAACGTAGCCGACATTGGCGTGACGCTCGGCACCGCGATGCTCACCTGGATTCTTTGCGTCCGTGTGTCGGGAGAAGAGCGGCGGCGCACCATCCAGCCTGCGGGCGCCCTTGACGAGCCGACCTAGTCGTCCTTCTGCCCGAAAATCGCCATGTTGGAGCTGTGTCCCGGATTCACTTTCTTCTCGGGATAAATCCAGTGCACCGCCTGGTTCACCGCGGTCGCTGCTTCGCCGAATCCCGTTGCGATCAGCTTTAGCTTTCCCGGGTAGGTCGTGATGTCTCCTGCCGCGTAAATCCCCTCGCGCCCCGTTTCCATCAGGCTGTTCACCACGATCTCGTCCTTCTCGCAGTTCAATCCCCACTCGGCCAGCGCGCCGATGTCGCTGTGAAACCCGAGCATGGGGAGAATTGCATCGGCATCGATGTCCAGCGTCGTCTTTGCCTTGACATCACGAAGAGTGACGCCGGTGAGCCGCTCGCCCTGCGAAAGCACTCCGTGCAGCTCGTGGAAGGGCAAGAGCGTCGTGCGTCCAGCCGTTGCGGCGGCCTGCACGTCGGCGACGGTCGCGCCATGCGCCCGATACTTGTCGCTGCGATGCACGAGAGTAACCGCTTTCGCCCGATCCCGAAGCTGCTGCGCCCAATCGAACGCCGAGTCCCCACCACCGATGATCACGATGCTCTGACCCTTGAACTCGTCCGGATCGGACACCCGGTCGAAGATGCCGCGTCCATACCATGGATCAGCGCACGACTGCGGGAGACGCCTCGGCGAGAAAGCGCCAATGCCCGCGGCGATGACGATCGAGCGGGTCGGGAATCGATCCGTTTCGGTGACGAGCACGAAATGATCGTCGGCCCTCTCGAGCGCGGAGACGTTCTGATTGAGATGCGACTTGAAGTGGAACTGGTCCGCCTGCTCGCGCAGCGCTTTCACCAGATCCTTAGCCAGAATCCTGGTGAACCCGCCCACGTCGAAGATGTATTTCTCGGGATAGAGAGCGGTGAGCTGTCCGCCGAGCTCGGGCAGGGCGTCGACGATTTGTGCCGTGGCGCCGCGCATGCCCGCATAAAAAGAGGCGAACAGCCCGGTCGGGCCTCCGCCGATGATCGTGATGTCGGTGATCGGGTGAGTCATCTGTTATCCGAAATATATAGTTGTTAAACTTTTCGACGTGCCAGACCAGCCCACGCTTACCACTGAGCGCCTGACGCTCCGCCCGTTCGTTCTGGATGATGCGTGGGACGTCGAGCGGCTCGCCGGCAGGCGTGAGGTGGCCGACACCACACTCAACATCCCGCACCCGTATCCAGTGGGAGCCGCGAGGGCGTGGATCGAGAGCCACCCGCCCGCATGGGCCGATGGCACCAACGCCACCTTTGCAGTAGTCGAAACAAAGACCGGCAAGCTAGTCGGAGCGATCAGCCTCATGATCAAGCGCGAGCACCGACGGGCCGAGCTCGGATACTGGATCGCCCCCGACCGTTGGAACATCGGTTATGCCACCGAGTCGGGCCAGCGAGTGCTCGACTTCGGATTCGAGTTCCTCGAACTGCACCGGATCGAGGCACGCCACTTCGTGCGCAATCCCGCCTCGGGACAAGTCATGCAGAAGCTCGAGATGCAGCAAGAAGGGGTGGAGCGTGATTGGGCGATCAAATGGGATCGCTACGAGACGCTCGTCGTCTATTCGATTCTCGAGCCGGAGTGGAGAGCCCGCCGCTAAGAATCGAGCGGAACCACGCTCACGCTCGCGCTCCCGTCTTTCCGGTACTGCACGGTTACAGTCCACGGCTGGCAGCAGACCTCGCAGTCCTCGACGTACTGCTGCGCTGACCCCCCGCTCGGGTCGATGGTGATCTCCACTGTCTCGTTGCAGTACGGACAATACAAGCTCGCCCCTGTCTCGGCCGTTCCGTCGCCGAGGGGAAATTCGATGTCGAACATGTCCTTGTCGTCCGGGATGCGCATCGGCAATCTCTAATAGATCTGACTCATTATAGATGGTCGCGCCCGATCGAGTGGCATTCCAAATCCACGGATCAGCGTAGATTTCCTGCCGATGAGGATTTACACGAAAACCGGCGACGCCGGCGACACGGGCCTCTTCGGCGGCGGCAGAGTCCAGAAAGACGACCCGCGCGTCGAGGCCTACGGCGACGTCGACGAGCTCAATGCAGTTCTTGGGATGGCTCGCGCGATCGAACCGATGCCACGCATCGATGAAGTAATCGTTCCAATGCAGCGAGATCTATTCAGCATCGGGGCTCTGCTCGCCACTCCCGACCTCGACAAGATGCACGGCCACCTCGCCAAGGCGAACATCGACCACCAGCGGATCCGGGACCTCGAGCTCGCCATCGACCAGTGCGAGAAGGAGCTGGAGCCTCTCAAGGCCTTCATTATTCCAGGTGGGGGCAAAAAGGGCGCTGTTCTTCACGTTGCCCGCACGGTTTGCCGTCGCGCCGAGAGGAGGGTGGTCCACCTTCAGCAGGAGGTCGAGATACCTGGGATGGTCGTCATCTACCTGAATCGCCTCTCCGATCTTCTTTTCATGCTCGCGCGTGTGGCGAACGTCCACGCCGGGGCCGGTGAAGTAACCTGGTAGCTCGTTCCGTGCGCGGAAACGCGCGCGAGATCCAGCTCGGCGCATCGGCGATTCGCGTCGCTCCGTATCTTTTATCCGGGGTCGGAGTCCTCGCGAGCGAGCTGGCTCCGGCGCACCGCTATGCCCTCATCACTGACTCCAACGTCGGCCCGCTCTACGCGAAAGCGATCGCCAGCCAGTTTGACTCGAGCTCGATAGACATATTCAGCATCCCCGCCGGGGAGTCCAATAAAACGCGGGACACCTGGGCTCGTCTCACCGACGAGATGCTCGCCAAAGGGTACGGCCGGGACACCGCTGTCATCGCGCTCGGCGGCGGTGTCGTTGGCGATATCGCCGGGTTCGTCGCCGCCACTTTCATGCGCGGGATTCCGGTCATTCAGGTGCCCACCACTTTGCTGGCGATGATCGACGCGTCGATCGGCGGAAAGACAGCCGTCGACACCTCCGCCGGCAAGAATCTGGTAGGATCTTTTCATCCCCCGGCAGGTGTGCTTGTGGACCCTCAACTCCTTGCCACTCTTCCACTTAGAGAGTTGCGTGCGGGACTTGCTGAGGCACTCAAGCATGGCGTAATCGCGGACGAGCCTTATCTTAATGCCGTCGCCAGCAGGGCTCCTGAGCTGTTGTCGATTGGCGGGTCGAAGAGTGACAGCATGGTCTCGCTCATCGTCCGTAGTATTGAGATCAAGGCCAACATCGTTTCGCGTGACGAACGGGAGGAAGGCCTTAGACAACTTCTGAATTTTGGCCATACAATTGGCCACGCCGTCGAGCTGGTTAGCGGCTACTCGCTCCTCCATGGAGAGGCAGTCGCGATCGGGATGGCACTTGA
>JALYYH010000227.1 GCA_030946665.1 Gemmatimonadota bacterium | reverse complement strand
TCGAGATCTACAAGCGGGGCCCGCTGTATTCCGCGGAGGTGTTGTTCTCCGCGCAGTCGGTGGGCCAGCTCGTCGCGCGGTACAAGTACCTTCACCTGCTTGCACTCAGGGACAAGGGTCTCGTTCGGCGTCTCGACGAGCTTCACGAGAAAATAGAATCGCAGCAGCTGCAGCTGGTACGCCTGCAAAGCAGCGTGCTGGAGAACCGTTCCCAGAAGGAGAGGGAGGCCGCTCGTTTGGCGGAGCTGGAGAGGCTTCAGGCCAGGAATCTCGGGCGGGTGCAGGAGGACGCCAAGCGCACGAAGGCTCGCCTGGTGGAGCTGGAGAAGAGCGAGTCCCGCCTGAACAATCTCATCGCGACGTTCGAGGCCGAGCGGAGAAGAGCTTCCGGTAGAGGTGGAACGGTGACGCTGTCGCCGAGCTCCATTCGTACGACGGACATCGGCAGGCTGGACTGGCCGGTGAACGGGGTGTTTCTCTATCGATTCGGCCGCTACGTAAATCCGAACAACACGACGACCCGATGGAATGGAATTGGCATCAGCGCCGCCGTCGGCACGGTGGTGAAATCCGTGTCGGCTGGAACCGTCGCTTATTCGGGGCCGATGGGGACGTATGGAAACACGGTCATTCTCGAGCACGGCGGCGGCGACTATTCCGTTTACGGGTCACTCAACCGGATCGATGTCCGGAAGGGATCGCGGGTGATCAAGGGACAGGCGCTGGGAACAGTCGGCATCAGTGATCCGGCGCTGGGCGCGCATCTGCACTTCGAGATCAGGCGCGGCGGGCCCGCTGTAGATCCGGCCGAATGGCTGCGTGCGGCGCGATGAATCTTCGCCCGAATCCGAAGCATCCGTGTTCCCTATAACAATGTTCCGTGAAGAACCATGAATGCGACCGAGAAGTAGATCACGAGACCAGTGACGTCGACGAGGGTGGCGACGAACGGCGCCGACGCGCTCGCCGGGTCGAATCCTATTCGTTTGAGCAGGAATGGCAGCATCGAACCGGCCAGTGAACCAAACGTGACGATCCCGACCAGCGCGAGCCCCACCGTTATTGCCAGCAGCAAGTAGTGAGCGCCATAGTCGAAGATTCCCATGTCCTGCCAGAGAACGATTCTGGTGAAGCCAATAACGCCAAGGATTGCGCCCAAGAGAAGCCCGGTAGGGAGCTCGCGGAGGGCTATGCGCCACCAATCGCGCAGTCTCAACTCCTGGAGCGCAAGCGCGCGAATGACGAGCGATGTCGCCTGCGATCCGGAGTTACCACCCGAGCTCATCACGAGCGGGATGAACATCGCGAGCACCGCCGCTTTCTCGATCTCACCCTGGAACCGCTGCATTGCGGTGGCAGTGAGCATCTCGCTGAGAAAGAGCGCGCAGAGCCAGCCGCCGCGCTTCCTGATCATGTCGAGGAACTTGATCTCCATGTACGGCGCATCCAACGCCTCCATACCGCCGAAGCGCTGGGCGTCCTCCGTCTGCTCCTCGACCAAGGTATCGATCACGTCGTCGACCGTGACGATTCCGAGGATCCGACGCTGATCGTCGATGACGGGAACGGCAAGAAGATTGTACTTGGAGATGAGTCGCGCCGCTTCCTCGCGGTCGGTATCCGCACTCACTGTCAGCGGGGCCCGACGGCTCCCGATCTCGACGACGTTCTCGTCGCGTGGAACAGTGAGTAGCTCTCGGAGCGATACCACGTGTACAAGCGCCTGTGTCTCCGGATCAATGACGTAGATCGCGTACACCGTCTCTTTCCTGCCGCCGACTTCGCTGATCAGGCGCAGGGCCTGGTCCACCGTCCAGTCGGAAGGAATGCTGACGAACTCGGTCGTCATTATTCCGCCCGTCGTATTCGACGAGTACTGCAGAAGCTTTTGGAGCGCCGCGCGCGTGGACTGGGTCACCGTCGCCAGAAGCCGCTGCCGGTCTTCGGGCGGAACTTCGCGAAACAGATCTGCCTGCTGGTCGGACGACATGGCTTCGATCAGCGGGCCGACTCGATCGGGCGCGATGTGCCGGATTATCGCGCACCGGTGGCGGGTGAGCTCGGGCTCGTCAAAAACCTGTACCGCAAGCTCGAACGGAAGCGCCGCCATCACCTTGGCCGCGGCATCGGGAGGCAGTTCACGCAGCGCTTCGGCGATGTCCGGGGGCCTCAGCTCGCCGAGGGCCTCCTGAAGCTCCTCTGGATCGTGGTGAACGAGGTAGAGCAGCTGCGCGACTGTTTCTGGCGAGATCTCGATCATATGTCCGAGCAGACTTTTTCGGAGACGACTGCTTTTTCGGGCGTCCTTGCCGCCTCTCCGAAGACGAAGCTGCCCGGGGAAGGTTGCGCTACGTCCTCCGTGTGGCCGCGAAGACCCCAACGATTGCGAGCAGCAGTCCGGATGCGACCACAATGGCAGCACCAGTAGGCAGATCCATTCGATAAGACGCCCACAATCCGAGCAAGCTCGCCGCGGCGGCGATTCCCCAGCCTATCGCCAGGCGCCTCATCCATTCCTGAGCGAGCATCGTCCCGCAAACCGCCGGCACAATCAGGTACGCGAACGTCAGCAGCACGCCGGCAAGGCGGACGAAGCTGACGACTACCAGAGCGAATGCCGCGTAAAACAGGAAGTCCCACAGGCGGACTGGCACTCCTTCGGCGAAAGCCTTCTCCGGATCGGACGAGATGAGGACGAAGCGGCGGTGGAACGCTGCGTAAAAGGCCCCGAGCGCCGCGAAAATCAGAACTCGCTGGCCGATCTCACCCTTCGTCACGTTGAGAATGTCGCCCGTCAGCAGGTGCTCGAGCTCCTCCTTGCCACCCGCGACTCGACTCAAGAGCAGAATCACTCCGGCCGCGGCTACGACAAACGTGATGCCGATGATCGCTTCCTGCGGAACAGCAGTCTTCCTGGCGTTGCGCGACCAGCTGAAGAACGCCGCGCCGATGAATGTGACGGCGAGCGAAATCCAGAATGTCATGCGGTCATCGAAGTGGTAACCCATCAGCAACGCCACGCAGGTGCCGAGCGTCGCTACTTGCGCGAGCGCGAGGTCGACGAAAATCACTTCCCGTTTTACGACATGGAGGCCGAGATAGACCAGTAGCGGCGGAAAGAGAAGGCACGCCACGAACGGCCATTTCATGACCTCCCAGACTACCCCGATGTCCATGTTCATTTTTGTCCGCGGAGCCCGCCGGCGAGAGTGTTCACCAGGTTGTCCATCGTGTCGAAGTAGGTCGTGGTGTTTGGCGCCGCCCCGGGCTGCTGCGGAACATCGAGAACCGCGGCGCCCGTCTGGCGTGCCACTGTCTCGGCTGTCCTCCGGTTCTGGAACGGCTGCACCAGGATGACTTTTGCATTCGTCGATTTCATCTTGCCGATTACCTGGGCAAGGTGAGCGGGCGAAGGCGCGATGCCCGGCTTGGGCTCCAGCTCGTCGACGATGTTGAGTCCAAACCGATCGGCCAGATAGATGAAGTCCTTGTGGTACGTCACGATCCTCGCACCGCGGTACGGTGCAAGCTGCTTCTGCCAGTCGGCGAGCTTCGCGTCGAGCTTCGAGTTGAACCTGCTCAGATTGCCATTATAGGTCGCCGCGTTTTTCGGGTCGATCTGCGCGAAATGACTGGCGATATTGCGCGCGACGATCTTGACGTTTATCGGATCGATCATGAAGTGCGGATTGCCCAACGAGTGGACGTCGCCCTTCGACCGATCGAAGGTCGTCGGGATCTCGAGCAGCTTTATGCCCTCCGAGGCCACGATTCGGCCAGGCGCGCCGGCGGAGATCCTGGAGTTGCGCGAGTTCTCCAGCAGGGGCGGCAGCCATCCGAGCTCCAGCTCGGCGCCCCCCTCTATGAGGGCGTCGGCGCGGTTGAGGGTCACGATGTGGCTTGGCTTGGCATCCACGTAGTGCGGATCCTCGGTTGGCTTTGCCAGTGCCACCACACTGACCTTGTCTCCGCCGACCTCCTTCGCCACCGAAGCGAAATCCGGAGTCGTCGCCACGACGCGTATCTGCGCGGACGTCGATACACTGCTTGCCGCAGTCGCAATCAGCGCGAGAGCGGCGGCCTTAAGAAGATTCATTGGTCTCATTTTTTTTCTACCGTTAGAATTTGTGTGCGGCATGGGCGCCGAGCAGGAACTCGAACTGGAACCAGAGCGAGTGGTCGGTGCCGATTCCCTTGCGATCGTCGAAGTTGTACTGCACCCGGAATTTTGAGAACTCGGTTGGATACCACGTGAAGTTCGGCGACAGCCGCGTCCGATCGCGCCGCAGCTCTGCCTGGAATGCCGCCGGATCTCCGTTTGCGAATTCACCTCGGAACCCCGCCACGATGCGTGGCTTTATTCCCCACAACAGCTGGGCGTACGCTCCGCGATCCCTCAGCATCTCGCCGGGTAACGTGACCGCCGGATCCGCCGCGGCGACGCGCTGAGCAGCGTCGTACCGGCGCCACATCGCCTCGCTCTGCAACGACAGGAACGGAAAACCCGCCTGGGCTGCGGCGGGCTTCCACTTCCAATACTCGTCAACACCGTACACCTCAGTCCTGGCGGAGGGTCCGGAATTGTTCGGGCCGAATGCAGCCGATGCGCCGAGGATCACCGTTTGAGTCTCGGTCAGATCGAACGAGGTGGTGAGGCGCGGCACGATGAGCAAATCCGAAGGACGATCCACCAGCCGGTCGTTCGTCACACCACCATGGATCTCCGGGGAATCAGGCGAGCGGAAACTCGACGTCGTTCCGCCCGTAGCGTTGACTACCGTAACGAGCGCCTCTGTATAGAAGGAGGTCGGCAAGAGCCAGGAGAGTCGCAGGCCCTGACTGCGGAGTCCGTCGGGGCCGAACATTCGATTCATCACCAGCGGCTGGTCCACGAAGGACCATGCGTGGGGGTGTTGAGGGTTCTGGCGGCCGAACTCCACGAAGAACTGCCCGACCTTGAGCTGCAGATTGGCGGGCAGCGAGGTGGTGAGCACGTACGCTTCCTCCAGCTCTACGCGCGTTTTAGCAGCCTTGTCGAGCTTGTAGACGATGTTGCTGAAGCCCTTGAAGTACGGATCGACCGCTCCGTCGAGCGCGAGCTCGACGTTCGGGATGGAGAACCCGTTGACATGCGGATCGTGGTCCCCAACCTGAATTGCGCCGACGTCGGGCTCGGTAGACCACCCGGCATCGGTCAGCGCGACGAACCCGATGTTCATGTAACCACCGGTTGCCCGCGGCCCTTGGGTGGCCGCCGCCGTGGCGCCGCTGGTGTCAGAGCCCGGTGCGCCCAACTCCTTTTCCAGCTGCTTCACGAGCGCTATCGAATCGGCCCGTGCGATACTGTCGGCCCGCGCCACCGAGTCCGGCTTCGACTTGGGTGGAGCAACCTGTGCCTGTGCGAACGTCGGCAGAACGCTGCCGAGCGCGCAGAGGATCAAGCGTCCTCTCATTTTGAGAATCCTTTTTTTGGTTTTCAGACATCCGCCGGCAGTGGCCAGCCTGCGGCAAGAAGGCCAGCGCGATGTTGACCGAGTGAAGTGCATAAGCTCCCAGAGAATTGACTAACAGCTGAACGACGGGTTCAGACTTCTCTGGGAGGCGCTCGGCAGGAGTTGAGGAGGAGTTGCAGACCTGTGACGCGACGCACCGAACAGCTCGCGAAAACGAAGCTGGCGATCGCCTCACCCGAGGCGGGTGGCGCAATAACGTTGACGGTTGTCTGAAACGAGAGCGTGGCACAAGCCGCGCAAGCAGCTTCGTTGTGCCCCCGATGCAGATCGATGCCGCTCTGCTCGGTGTGAGATATCGCGCTCGATTCATCTCGCGCGAGAGTGAGCGACGCGGCCGACATTCCCACCTGGCCGACAACCGCTAGGGCGGTTGTGACCAGACGCAGGCTCCACTTCAGCCGACGCGATACCGAGGGGGAACGCTTCATTTGATGTCTAAGGTAGCATTGCGCGACAAAAAGGGTAGCACTAGGGTTGCCTGCGTGGCATTTTTCCAGGTTCAATGAAGCGTGAAGATGCCCTCGACTACCACGCGTCCGGCCGCCCCGGAAAGATCGCGGTAGTACCGACCAAGCCACTCAACAATCAGCGCGACCTCGCACTCGCATACTCGCCCGGAGTCGCGGTCCCCTGCCTCGAGATCGAGGCGAGCCCGGACGACGCGTACAAGTATACGGCGAAGGGCAATCTCGTTGCAGTCGTAACCAACGGAACGGCTGTCCTCGGACTCGGCAATATCGGTCCCCTTGCCGGCAAGCCGGTGATGGAAGGCAAAGGGAATCTCTTCAAACAGTTCGCGGACCTCGATGTGTTCGATCTCGAGGTGGGATCGGAAAACCCCGATGACGTGATCAGGTTCTGCCAGCTGCTCGAGCCCACCGTCGGTGGAATCAACCTCGAAGACATCCGCGCTCCCGATTGTTTTTACATCGAGGAGACTCTGCGGAAGACGATGAAGATTCCCGTCTTCCACGACGATCAGCACGGCACCGCGATCATCACCGCAGCCGCGTTGATCAACGCGCTGAACCTGACGGGCCGGAAAATGGAAGGCACCAGAGTCGTCGTCAACGGCGCGGGCTCGGCAGGCATCGCCTGTCTCGACCTGATGCTGGCGATGGGCTTGCCGCGCGGCAATGTCATCCTGTGCG
>JALYYH010000212.1 GCA_030946665.1 Gemmatimonadota bacterium | reverse complement strand
GACAGATACCGTGAAGATCCCGCTGACCGACCTGCTTTCGCGGACGTACTACGGAAATTCCGGCGGTCTGTATCCGGGTGGAATAAATCAGCCTCCGGCGGACCACGATTCCGCGGCTCGGGTCCGACGAAACTCGATCAAGCCACTCGATGTGAATGGTGACGATAGTCCGTTTGGGAAGTACGTGCTCATTTCCATCGGTATGTCGAACACGACCCAGGAATGGTGCTCGCCGAGCTCGGGGCCGCCGTGCACCCAGTGGAGCTTCATGGGGAAAGCGGCGACAGACCCGAGCGTGAACCACTACACTCTGGTGATTGTGAATGGAGCCGCCGATGGCCAGGACGCGCCGGCGTGGACCTCGCCGACGTCGCCGAATTACGATCGCATCAAGGTTGCGCGTCTCGCGCCGCTGGGATTGAGCGAGAATCAGGTGCAGGCGGTGTGGGTCAAGCTTCAGGATCCGAAACCCTCGGTGTCGCTTCCTGCCGACAGCGCCGATGCAAGAGTTCTCCTCACCAATCTCGGTCTCGTTTTGCGCGCCCTTCGGGCGCGCTATCCGAACCTGCGCCTCGTCTTCTTGTCGAGCCGCACGTACGGTGGGTACGCGACAATCGATCTCAATCCGGAGCCCTACGCGTACGAGAGCGGGTTCTCTGTGAAATGGGCGATCGAGTCGCAGATCGACGAGATGCGCGGGTTGCCCGGGAATCCGCGGGCGGGAACCCTCAACTACACCAGGAAGGCGGCGCCGCTGATTCTGTGGGGACCGTACCTCTGGGCCAACGGGACGACTCCGCGCTCGGACAGCGTCGCCTGGAATCGCGTCGATTTCGAGGAGGAAGGAACCCACCCATCGCAGAGCGGCGAGGCAAAAGTGGCAGGGTTATTGATGGATTTCTTCAAGACATCACCCTACACGCGATGCTGGTTCCTCGTGAACCAGTATTGCCTATGATCGATCACCGACCAGAAACAAGAGTCCATACATGCCATTAGTACAGATCGAAAAGCTGCCGGACACCGCTCGCGCGTGGGTGTTTGGCGCCGATCGCAATCTCGACGAGTCAGCTACCGATTTTCTGCTCAGCGAGGTTGATCGATTCCTCTCTCAATGGCGCGCGCACGGCTATCCGCTCACGGTGGGCCGAGATTGGAGGTACGGGCGCTTTCTCACCGTCGCGGTCGATCAATCGACCGCAGGCGCGTCGGGATGCTCGATCGACGGACTCTACCGTTCGCTCAAAGGGCTGGAATCAAAGCTGGGCGCAAGCCTGGTGACGAGCGGTCTCGTTTTCTACCGCGATGCGAAGGCGAAAATTCAGTCGGTTGAGCGGGATCGTTTTACAGCGCTGAGCGCCGAGGGAAAGATCCAGCCTGCTACCGGTGTGTTCGATCCAACGGTCACGTCACTCGGCGAGTGGCGGGCGCGCTTCGAGCTGCAGGCCGGCCAATCCTGGCACGCCGGACTTCTGCACGACAAACAGCACGCGTGAAGACTCACACCTCGTACCTCACCTTCAATACAAAGAAGCGGCACGAGATCATCGACATCACCGAGGAGGTCGAGAAGTGCCGGGCGGCGGCGGGAATCGCCGAAGGAATGGTGCTCGTGTCCGCGATGCACATCTCCGCGTCGGTGTTCGTGAACGATCACGAGCCCGGATTGTGGAAGGACATCCTGGACTGGCTCGAGAACAGGATCGCGCCGTGGTCACCCGACGAGTATCGGCACAACAGCGGAACCGGCGAAGACAATGCCGCCGCACACCTGCGCTCGCTCACGATCGGGCACGAGGTGATCGTGCCGGTCACGAAAGGGAAACTCGATTTTGGCCCGTGGCAGCGGGTGTTCTATGGCGAATGGGACGGTCAGCGTCCCAAGCGGGTCCTGCTCAAGGCGATGGGGGAATAGCGTCGCCTTTCCCGACAGCCGCCTCGGCGGCGATAAATCCGATGCGGCTGTGGGTTCCATCGCAAAACGGCTTCGTCACCGATGCGCCGCATCGACACAGCGAGATCCAGCTCTTTCCTTCAGGAGTGACCTTCCTCTTTCCTTCCGGAATGGGAACCGCATTTCCCTCGTGATCGACGAGCTTCACATCGCCGTGCACTCTATAAGGACCATTGTTCCGGATTTCGATCGTGACGTCTGCCATTGGTGAGTCTGAAAGTGGGGGCGATCACGTGATCGCCACTGGAATGCCGCCAGGCCCGGATCAGCAAAAGCTATATCCGAACGCTGCTAAGTAGCATGTCGTGACTCCACTGATCGCTGAAGCCGTTTTGCCTCAGTACGGTCGCGATCTGCCCCCAGTGGCGAATGCCGTGGAGAAAAATGTTCGACGCGATCTTGTACTTGCTCGCCGAGACGAGGCCAGCTGTCAGTGTCTGAAAGGTGAGAACCCGATCGAGCTCCGCCTCCGGCGCATTCGCCAGAAAATCGACGAGCTGAGCACGCGCGTTGTCGCCGAGCTCGAAGACGTCCTCGATTGAAGTCTGCCGGAAATCTTCCCATGGAGTGACTTCCTGATCGAGGAGGCGTTGCCCGTAGCGGAGCTCTACCGCGAAGATGTGCACCACGACGCCGACGATCGTCGCCATTCGACCCGTGGCAAATGGCACCGCCCAGGCTTTCGGATGCTCGATGAACCAGTCGTGCCAGCGGTGATCCTCCGTCGACGTGAACTCGAGGAGCGTGTCGTACCGCAGGGCGCATCGGTCGGCGGCGCTCACACCCGCAAGTGATCCGCGCGCCAGTTTCTGATCGCGCGTTTGATGTCGCCCTGTGTCTTGAGCTCGCCGTTGAGAGCGCGGCGTGTGAGGTCGGGCACTTCATCGTCGGCGGCGAAGCGGATGGCGATCAGCTGACTGGGGGTCAACTCGCCGACCCGCCCGCGCAGATCGCTCGGCAGGACTCGCTCGAGACGGGTGCGCTCCTCGAGGCGGATGATCCGGTCCTGTGCTCTGACCGGCATGAATCGAAGGTAGAGAAAGCCAAGGAAGAGCGCGATTGCCACAACAACCGTCCAGCCCGTCATCCAACGCGGGTCTCGCGCAAATTGAATCGCTGTTACGATGACGTTGATGAGGAG
>JALYYH010000204.1 GCA_030946665.1 Gemmatimonadota bacterium | reverse complement strand
GTTGAGCGAGCACGAAAAGGAGATTCGCGGCTGCCTCACCAGGGGCGCGGCCAAGGTGCAGATCGACTTCACCGAAGCGCGCCTGGCGATGAAGCTCGACCCTTCCGGAGAGCTTCTCGCCACCTTCATCGAGTTGAACAATCTCGGCCTCGCGCGATTCTCGAAATCGGAGCGCAAGGTAATCGGCGTGCACACTTGCCCGGGTGGCGATCGTGATTCGACTCACAGCGCGGACGTCGATTACGCCGAATTCCTTCCGTTGCTGTTCGAGCTCAACGTCGGCTACTTCTGCGTTGCCCTCGCCGGTGAAAAGGATCGCGTGCGGGTGCTGAAGATCATCCGGGAGAACATGAAGCCGGACCAGCAGGTTTTTGTCGGGGTTGTCGCCCCGATTGACCCGTGCATCGACAAGCCCGAGGCAGTTCGCGACCGTGTCATCGAGGCGTCCAAATACATACCGATCGAGCAGCTGGGAACGACCGACGACTGCGGCTTCGCGCCTTTCAGCGATGACACCTCGACCAGCCGAGATACTGCTTTCGCGAAGATTCGCGCGCGAGTCGAAGGCACTGCGATGGCCGCCGATCTGATCGCCGGTGGATGACGATGGATAGCGACGAGGACAAATCACTCCACCAGGCCGCCCTCCAGAACGCCGCGAGCATGATCGCGGCGCGCCGGCGGGCGGAGCTGGAGCGCGATCGAGCGCAGGCCGATGCCGAAGCCGCACGCGCCGAGCTCGAAGCCCTCAACCGGATAGGCACCGCGCTGGCGTCGGAGCTGGACGTCGAGCGGATCGTGCAAACGGTCACCGACGCCGCCACGAATCTCACCGGTGCGCAGTTCGGAGCTTTCTTCTACAACGTCGTCGACAAGCAGGGTGAAAAACTCACCCTCTATACGTTGTCCGGTGCTCCGCGCGAAGCCTTCGAGAATTTCGGCCATCCTCGGCCGACGCCCGTTTTTGCTCCGACGTTCTACGGCACGGCTATCGTGCGGAGCGATGACATCACCAAGGATCCCCGCTACGGCCAGATGGGACCGCACTATGGCCAGCCGCCGGGTCACCTTCCGGTGCACAGTTACCTCGCGGTGCCGGTGGCGTCGCGCACCGGAGATGTGATTGGAGGGCTCTTCTTCGGACACTCCGACGTCGGAGTTTTCGACGAGCGCGCCGAGCGCGTCGTCTCGGGAATCGCAGGCTGGGCGGCGATCGCGATGGATAACGCCCGACTCTACGAAGCGGAGCGAAAGGCGCGTGGTGAGGCGGAGGAGGCGAACAGGGCGAAATCGGAGTTCCTGGCTGCCATGTCGCACGAGCTGAGAACCCCGTTGAACGCTATCGGTGGGTACGCTGACCTGCTCGAGGGTGAGATCCGCGGGCCGATCAACGAGCTGCAGCGGAGCGATCTCGAGCGGATCAAGCGAAGCCAGCACCACCTGCTCTCCCTGATCAACGACATCCTGAACTTCGCCAAGCTAGAAGCGGGAAGAGTGCAGTTCGAGCCCATCAACGTCTCGATGAACGAAATCCTCGGCCAGCTCGAGGCGCTGGTTGCTCCCCAGCTGGAGCAGAAGCAATTGCATTACGAGTACAATTGCTGTGACCCGAAGTACACGGCGTACACTGACCCGGACCGGCTTCAGCAGATCCTTCTCAATCTTCTGTCGAACGCGATCAAGTTTACCCCGCCGGGGGGCAAGATCACGGTAACGTGTACCGTGAGAAAGGACCGGATGCGGGTACGGGTGACCGATACCGGCATCGGGATTCCACGGGACAAGCTGGAGAAGATCTTCGAGCCCTTCGTTCAGCTGGCGCGTGGACAGACTGCGGGAGCTGTTGGCACGGGGCTCGGTCTTTCCATAAGCCAGGATCTGGCGCGCGCGATGGGGGCGGAGCTGACGGTCAAGAGCAAGTTGGATACGGGATCGACCTTCATCCTGACGCTTCCACGCGGTCGCGACGAGGTCCCGAAGTAACTGCGCCCGCGGAATCGATGGTTTCTGAAACTTCTCTTGACCTCGAAGCTCCGGAAGGACTAACTTGCTCGCAAGCACAGTAACGTCATTCGAGAGCTGTCCCTTGAATCAACCGCCCGCCAACTACCGAATCCTTATTCATCCTGCCTCGATTAGAATCGGGGCGAAGGAGAGGTTCTGCGCGGGCACGAGCACAACAGATTCATAGCAGGTTGCTGAGATAACGCGCGGAAGGGCCTCTCCAAATCGGCGGGGCCTTTTTTTTGTGTCAGAACGCACCCATGGAGCAAACGCTCCGGGATAGGCGATGACGGAAAGGCAGGGATTGTACGATCCGGCGTACGAGCACGATGCCTGTGGCATCGGCTTCGTCGCCCACATCCACGGCGTTCGCTCCCGCGACGTGGTGGAGAAGTCTCTCGAGCTGCTGCGCAATCTCTCGCACCGGAGTGCCGTCGCCGCCGATTCGTGCACCGGCGATGGTGCCGGCATCCTGATCCAGGTGCCGCACACCTTCCTGCGGCGCGTCTGCTACCCCATCGGAATCTCCTTGCCCGACGCCGGCAGTTATGGAGTCGGGATGGTGTTCCTTCCTTCTAACCCCGCCAAGCGCTTGGTCTGTGAGCGCATGATCCAAGTTTCTGCCCGCGCAGAAGGATGCAGTGTGCTGGGCTGGCGTGACGTTCCCGTTGAGGACTCCGTGCTGTCCGATGAGACGCGCGGCGCGCGCCCGGTGATGCGTCAGATATTCGTGGCGCGAATGGGTGTCGCGCGCGAAGTCGATACCAACTCGGAGTTCGAAGTAACGCTGTACATCATCAGGCGGAGAATCGAAGCCGCGCTGCGCCAGAACGCGGACGGCAGCGAGTGCTACGTGGCCAGCCTCTCCTCGCGCACGGTGGTCTACAAGGGCATGCTGCGCCCGGATCAGCTGGCGCCGTTCTACGATGACCTGCGTGATCCGGAACTGGCGAGCGCGATCGCACTGGTCCATTCGCGCTTTTCCACCAACACCTTTCCTTCGTGGCGTCTGGCTCACCCGTACCGGTTTCTTTGCCACAACGGGGAGATCAACACGCTGCGCGGAAACCTGAGCTGGATGCGCGTGCGGGAAACGCTCATGTCTTCTTCGCGCTTCGGGGGTCGCCTCGCCGCGCTGCTGCCGGTGTGCGGCGAGAAGCAGAGCGACTCCGCTTCGCTCGACAACGTGCTCGAGCTGTTGACGCTCGCCGGACGTCCACTCGCGCATGCGATGGCCATGCTGATTCCAGAAGCGTGGGAAGGCCACGCGACGATGTCTCCCGAGCGGCGGGCATTCTATGAATACCACGCATCCCTGATGGAGCCGTGGGATGGGCCGGCCGCGGTGGCGTTCACCGACGGGCGCCAGATCGCGGCGATGCTGGATCGCAACGGACTCCGGCCGGCGCGTTATGTCGTCACCGCCGATGATTTCGTGGTGCTCTCGTCGGAAGCGGGCGCGCTCCCCCTCGCCGCCGACAACATTCGCGCGAAGGGAAGGCTCGAGCCCGGGAAGATGCTCGTGGTCAATACGACTCAGGGGCGGGTACTCGACGACGAGGCGATCAAGACAGAGCTGGCGTCGGTGCGGCCTTATCGGCGCTGGGTGGCGGAGCAGCGGGTCGAGCTGGACGATCTGATGGTGCAGCAGGAGCTCCAACTGCGAGAAGAGTCAGGTGGGAGGGACGGGGCACCAGCCGCGA
This sequence comes from Gemmatimonadota bacterium, assembly GCA_030946665.1. Next base: position 5,216 of record JALYYH010000204.1, on the reverse strand, counting down.
GGTGTGAGGTTGAGTCCTCCGTGCCGCTTGGGGTTCAGCAACACGCGTTCGGGTATACGGCCGACGAGTTGAAGATGGTTCTCGGACCGATGGCGGATTCCGGTGAAGAGCCCGCCGGATCCATGGGGAACGATACGCCGCTGGCGGTTCTCTCCCGGCGTCCGCAGATCCTCTCATCCTATTTCCGGCAGATGTTCGCGCAGGTGACGAATCCGGCGATCGATCCGATTCGTGAGGAGCTCGTGATGTCGCTGTCCATGAACCTCGGACCTCAGTGCAATCTCCTGGAGGAAACCGCCGAGCATGCGAAACAGCTTCGCATCGCGCAGCCCGTTCTCACCGGGCAGGCGATGTCCGCTTTGCGCGACGTTACTGATCCTGCTTTGCGCGCGATCACGCTGCCGGCGCTGTTCCCCGTCGCCGCTGGGAACCGCGGACTCGAGCGGGCGGTCGATGGCCTGTGCCGCGCCGCCTCCGCGGCAGCGGCGGCCGGGTGTGGTGTTCTCATTCTGAGCGACCACGGGATAACTCCCGGCCAGGCTTCGATCCCGTCACCGCTGGCGATCTCTGCGGTTCACCACCATCTCATTCGCGAAGGACGGCGCTGGCGCGTCAGTCTCGTTTCAGAGACCGGAGAAGCGAGAGAGGTCTCTCATTTCGCGTTGCTCATCGCCTACGGCGCGAGCGCGGTGCATCCATATCTCGCACTCGAGACCGTCGCCGCCATGTCGCGCCCCGAGGCAGCCGGAGACAAGCCGCACGGCGCGGCTGCGCAGGAGCGCTACGTCAAGGCACTCGGCAAAGGCCTGCTCAAAGTCATGTCGAAGATGGGAATCTCGACGCTCCAGAGTTACTGCGGAGCGCAGTTGTGGGAGGCGGTGGGATTGAGCGCCGCGCTGGTCGATCTCCACTTCGCTGGCACTCCATCGCGGGTGGATGGAATCGGCATGGACCTGATCGCCGACGAAACCTTATGCCGACACCGGCGGGCTTTCGATGACGCATCCGACAGCCGTCTCGATCCGGGCGGCGAATACCAGTACCGAGTGCAGGGCGAGCACCACAACTGGAACCCAATGACGATCGCCAAGCTCCAGCACGCCACGCGCAGCGACAACTACACGACGTTCAAGGAATTCAGCCAGCTGGCGAACGACGAGACTCGCCGGCAGTCAACTTTGCGCGGGCTGCTGGATTTCGTCGAGCGCGAGCCGGTTCCGTTGGACGAAGTCGAGCTCGCCGCCGGCATCACTCGGCGATTCATGACCGGCGCGATGTCGTTCGGATCGCTGAGCAGAGAGGCACACGAGACCCTCGCTATCGCAATGAACAGCATCGGCGGGCGGAGCAACAGCGGAGAGGGCGGCGAAGATCCGGCGCGCTTCGGCACAGACCGCAACAGCGCCATCAAGCAGGTCGCGTCGGCGCGTTTCGGAGTCACGGCCGAATACATCGTCAGCGCGACGGAGCTGCAGATCAAGATCGCCCAGGGAGCCAAGCCGGGCGAAGGAGGCCAGCTCCCGGGACACAAAGTGGACGCCATCATCGCCAGGACGCGCCATTCCACGCCAGGGGTGACACTCATCTCCCCTCCCCCGCATCACGACATCTACTCGATCGAGGATCTGGCGCAGCTCATCTACGACCTCAAGGCAATCGCCCCGCAGGCAGCCGTCTCGGTGAAGCTGGTCGCTGAGGCGGGAGTGGGCACAGTGGCCGCGGGCGTGGCAAAGGCGCGCGCGGACTTCATTCTCATCTCTGGCGATTCGGGCGGCACCGGCGCTTCGCCGCTCTCGAGCATCATGCGCGCCGGAAGTCCGTGGGAGCTGGGCCTGGCCGAGACGCAGCAGACGCTCGTGATCAACGGATTGCGGGGACGAGTCCGGTTGCAGACTGACGGACAGCTCAAGACCGGACGCGACGTCGTAGTTGCGGCGCTGCTCGGCGCCGATGAGTTCGGGTTTGCGACGGCTCCGCTCATCGTCGAAGGCTGCGTAATGATGAGAAAGTGTCATCTCAATACGTGTCCTGTTGGAATCGCGACGCAGGATCCGGAGCTGCGCGCGCGGTTCAACGGACAGCCCGAGCACGTGGTGAACTATTTCTTCTTCGTCGCGGAGGAAGTGCGCGAGCTGATGGCGAGACTCGGGGTCCGGACGATGGACGAGATGATCGGACGTGCTGATCTGCTGCGCGCACTGCCACATTCGGACAATGCGAAGGCGAACACGCTCGATCTCTCCGCACTTCTGCATCTCGCGAGGCCGGCGGTCGGCACGCGCAGCGATGGGGTAGTGCGTCGACATGTTCGCTCGAGGGCGCATCCTTCCGAGAGAGAAGGAACTCTCAACCGTACACTCGTGGAGCTGGCCCGACCCGCGCTGGAAAGTGCAGAGCGGGTTAACGCAAAACTGCCTATCGGCAATGCGGATCGGGCTACAGGTGCCACGCTTTCCGGCGAGATCGCGCGCCGGTACGGCGACGTCGGACTGCCCGAGGGCACGATCTCCCTGAAGTTCACCGGCTCGGCTGGTCAGAGCTTCGGCGCATTCACTGCGCGCGGGCTTTCATTGGAGCTGGAGGGGGAGGCGAACGACTACGTCGGCAAGGGTCTCTCGGGTGGACGCCTGATCGTTCGGCATCCGCGCGCCGCGCAGTTCATCCCCGACCAGACGGTTCTGATTGGCAACACGGTGCTCTACGGCGCGACATCCGGCGAAGCCTATTTCGCCGGTGTCGCGGGCGAACGCTTTGGCGTGCGGAACAGCGGAGCGATCGCTGTTGTGGAAGGAGTGGGCGATCACGGCTGCGAGTACATGACGGGCGGAACGGTCGTCGTACTCGGCCGCACCGGCAGGAACTTCGCCGCGGGAATGACCGGGGGGATCGCGTTTGTGCTCGACGAGTTCGCCGAGCTGGAGCAGCAGTGCAACACCGGTATGGTGGAGCTGGCGCCGGTTACTGACTCGGATGAGCGTGATCTGCTGCGCCGGCTGGTGGAGCAGCACGCGCGATACACCGGCAGCGCGCGCGCGAAGCGCGAGCTCGGGCAATGGGAGCGGGCGCTGCGGCATTTCGTCGCGGTGGTGCCGCGCGAATACCGGCAAGCGCTCGAGCGTCGGACGGACACCGCGAGGCCTGGACTAGCCATTCTCAAAGAAAGAAGGACGGCTCGACATGGCTGATCCAAAGGGATTTCTCACGCTTCGCCGAGCGACGCCCGAGCGCCAGGCGGTGGCAGAGCGCGTCCGCCATTGGCACGAATTCTATCGCCCCACTCCGGACGAGACGGTACGCACTCAGGCGGCGCGCTGCATGGACTGCGGAGTGCCGTTCTGCCAGGGCGATTCCGGTTGTCCGGTGCAGAATATCATCCCCGAATGGAACGGGCTGGTGCAGCGCGGCGAATGGCGTGACGCGCTCGAGTCCCTCCACGCTACCAACAATTTCCCCGAGCTTACGGGCCGGCTGTGCCCCGCGCCGTGCGAGTCGGCGTGTGTGCTCGGTTTGGTGAACGAGCCGGTTGCCATCCAGCACATCGAGCAGACAATCGCCGACCGTGGCTTCACGGAAGGCTGGGTTGTGCCGCGGCCGCCACGGAGATCCACAGGGTTCAGCGTCGCGGTGATTGGATCGGGGCCGGCAGGACTGGCCGCCGCGCAGCAGCTTTGTCGAGCAGGACACGATGTTGTTGTGTTCGAGAAGAACGAGCGCGTTGGAGGATTGCTTCGCTACGGAATTCCCGAGTTCAAGCTGGAGAAGTCGGTGCTCGACCTGCGTCTTGGCCAGCTCGGGGCGGAAGGAGTGCGATTCCGCACTGGTGTCGATGTTGGCGAGGACATCACTGCCGCGCAGTTGCGCACCGAGTTCGACGCCGTGTGCGTGTCGACGGGAGCGGGGGCAGCGCGCGATCTCGATGTACCAGGCCGAGAGCTCGAGGGTATTCATCTCGCCATGGATTTTCTGACGACGCAGAATCGAAGGCTCGAGGGGCTGCTCCCCTTCCCCGGAGCGCTGAGCGACGCGCGCAATCGGAGTGTCGTGATCATCGGCGGCGGTGACACGGGTTCCGATTGCGCTGGCACCTGCATCCGCCAGAGAGCGAGGAGCGTGAGGCAGTTCGAGCTGCTGCCCCAGCCGCCGGTTGGTCGCGCCGAGAGCACACCGTGGCCGTTGTGGCCGATGCAACTTCGCACCAGTCACGCGCACGAGGAGGGGACTGACAGAGAGTGGAGCGTCGGCACCACCGCGTTCTCCGGCAGGAACGGAAGGGTAGAGCGCATACACGCCGTCCGGCTGGAGAGGCAGGTGCTCGCCGACGGGCGCACCGACTACGTGCAAATGCCGGGGACCGAGTTCGAGCTGGAGGCGGATCTGGTGCTGCTGGCGATGGGATTCACCGGGCCTGTGAAGAATCGGTTGCTTATCGACCTCGGCGTCAATCTTGACGCTCGAGGGAATGTCACGACCGATCGTGCGCATCGAACCCGCGTACCCGGAGTCTTTGCTGCCGGTGACGCGCGTCGAGGGGCGTCGCTCATCGTATGGGCAATTCGAGAGGGGCGCGACGCGGCGAAGAGTATCGACTCCTGGTTACATCGGCGTGGGGATTAACCCGGGAGGGTCGCCGCGAGCTCTGGCACCAGGGTCTTGATGACGACGTCGCGCCCGAGCGATTCGTCGCGCGCCCAAAGACGAGCGAAATCCCTCCCCCGCTCAGCTCGCGCTGGATGGTTTAACTCGCCTAGCGCGCGCTGGACTTTTTCATTTAGGTCCGACATAGAAGTCGTGGTGTGGCGGGAACGTCTGATTTACTTGATTAGGTCGTGAGCGACACTTACGTACGTGTCGCCCTCAGACTCAATTCGCGCTCCGGCGTCTCCACAAGCTCGCAACTCGCCCCTGCCCGATCGACTAGTCTTCTGAAATGAAGTTCCGACTAAACCTCCGCGAGCCAGTCAACGGCCTGACTCACCTGCTCGGCGCAGTTCTGTCAGTAGTAGGCCTAATCGTCCTGCTGGTGATCGCGATCGAGAGCCACAGCATCCGGCAGATAGTCGCCTTCTCGATCTTCGGCGCTAGCCTAGTATCGATGTACTGCGCCAGCGCGTTCTATCATTCGCTGATGCTCTCCGAGCGTGGCGTCGAGAATCTCCGGCGCATCGATCACATGATGATCTACATCCTGATCGCGGGATCGTACACGCCGATCTGTC
>JALYYH010000202.1 GCA_030946665.1 Gemmatimonadota bacterium | reverse complement strand
CCGTGGCTGAGATCGCGGGCTTCGCCCATGGCGAGCTCGAGTACTTTCTTGGCACGCGACGTATACGGAAGGTCGGGTCCGGTCGCGGCTGCGGCCTTACCCTTCTTTACGGTCTCCTCGATCTTCTGTTGAATCTCGTCGAGGTCGACGCTGAGGTTCTGAAGGACGGCGGCAGCGACTCCCTCACCTTCACGGATGAGGCCAAGCAGTATGTGCTCGGTACCGACGTATTCGTGATGGAGGCGTGCAGCCTCTTCACGAGCCATGGCGAGAACCTTCCGGACTCGCTCTGTGAAGTTGTAACCGTTCATCTCTGCAATCCTCAGTGCGGGAGCTAGTGCCTTCGCGTGCGTACAGTGTCGAACCGTCAGGTGCGACGTGCGCGCGTGATTACCCGCTACCCCTTACTCTGCCTCGTTGGCTAGCGTTTCCCGCACGTATCTGGCGCGTGCGACATTCGCTTCGCTTTCCGTCAGGGCTCTTCCCTCGGAATGCCCGAGGTGGGCCACCTGACTAAATATCAGGAGCTTGTTGAGAGTATATACACTGAGACCGCTTATCAGTTTCAAGCCGACAGCCAGTCGCACGCCGCTTAGATAGTTCATCGCTTCATCGAAGCTCAAGCTGCGTGCATATCGCAGCGTGCCAAAGGCACGCCAGAGCTTGTCTTCAATAATATAACCCGCATCCCGCAACAGAACCCGTCGCGCTTCTTCTTCTCGCTCGATTACATGAGTAACGACGCGTACGAGGTAATCAAGTAACTCGCCCTCTGAGCGTCCGAGTGTCGTCTGATTCGAGATCTGGAAGAAATTCCCGACAACCTCGCTGCCTTCACCATACATGCCGCGGTAGGTCAGACCGACCTGCTGCAATCCGGCGAGCACCTTCCCTATCTCTTTGGTGAGGACGAGCCCGGGCAGGTGGATCAAGACTGAGGCCCTCAGCCCGGTGCCCACGTTGGTTGGGCACGCGGTCAGATAGCCGAACTCACTATGAAATGCGTAGGGAACCTTGTTTCCGAGTTCGGCATCCAGTCGCTCCACGACCCCGAAGGCGTCGGCAACATGGAACCCCGAGTGCAGCGCCTGGAGGCGAAGGTGATCCTCTTCGTTCACCATGATGCCGACTCCACGCGACAGATAGACGGCCGCCCCAGTGCGCACGGGCTGTTCGTTCAGTCCCGCCAGCTCCTTGCTCACGACATGTCGCTCGTGCAGGAGCAGCCTGTCCTCAGGCGGCAGCTCGTCCACGCGAACGAGAACGCCGTCCTCGATGGAGTGAAGGCTTCCGAATGCTTCGCGCACCTGTGTGAGAATCCGAAGACGCTCGCCGTCACGCGCGCGCGGTGTAAATGCGTAGCCTTCGAGGTTTCGCGCCAGGCGGATCCTGGTCGAGATCACGATGTCGGCGTGCTCGCCCGATGCGTCGAGCCAGCTCGCGCCGCCGTCAGGAAGCAGAGAAAGGTCCAGCACTACTCTATCCCCCGCAGCTTGTCGCGCAGATCAGCGGCCAGCTCGAACTGCTCGGATTCGATCGCGCGCTTCAGACGGTCGCGCAGTTCAGTCGCGCTCGACACGTGAGGGAGCTCCGACGGCAGGGGGGCGACATATCGACGGCCGATGTGCCGGGAGTTGCCGTGAACTCGACGCAGAAGATCGCGAAGACTCGTCTCGAACGTCTCGTAGCAGTGCGCGCAGCCGAGCCGACCCGTCGCGCGGAAGTCTGCCAGCGTGCCAGCGCAGAACGAGCATTGCACCGGCTCGCCCTTGGCGCCGGGCATTTGCTCGTGAATCGTCTGGAGGAAGTTGTTGATTTGCGGCTTGGCTGCGCCGATAGTCGTCTCGACTCCGCGCTCGGCAGCGCACTTCTCGCATAGATGCAGCTGTCTGACCCCGCTCCCCTCGATCTCTGTGAGCTGGATCACCGCATCGCCATTCTTGCACAGGTCGCAAACCATCTATACCACCACCTCATCGACTTCGGTGCGAGTCAACTGACCCCCCTCCAGCAGCAGCACTTTGCTGGCGCGCGCGGCGAGGGACCGGCTATGAGTAACGACGACCATCCCGATCTCGAGGTCATTGACGACCTCGCTCAATAATTCGTGCAGGTTCTCCGCGTTCGACCGATCCAGATTTCCCGACGGCTCATCGGCGAGAAGAATTTGCGGATCCATCGCCAGGGCCCGGGCGACCGCTGTCCGCTGCTGCTCTCCGCCCGATAGCTCGCCGGGCCGATGCGTCATGCGAGCGCTGAGTCCAACTCGCGCCAGCAGCTCGGCGGCGCGGCCCCGCGCCACATCCTCCGATCGCCCGCCAATTCGCAGGGGCATCATCACATTCTCGAGAGCCGAAAACTCGCGAAGCAGGTGGTGAAACTGGAATACGAATCCCACCGTTCGGTTTCGCAGCTCGCCGAGCTGCGTCTCGTCGCGCCCGTGGATCGGCTCCCCGCCGATCACAACGTAGCCGCGCGTGGGTTTGTCCAGCGCGCCAAGGACATGCATGAGAGTGCTCTTGCCCGCACCGCTGGCGCCGACGATCGCTATCATCTCACCGCGCTGAACGGAAAGGTTCACGCCGTTCAGAACGTGGAGGACGTTCCCGTCGCCGCCAATGTACGTCTTGTAGACGTCGTGCGCCTCGAGTACGGCCATTGTCATTCGTGCCTGATCGCCTCGATCGGAAAGAGTCGCGATGCCTGCACCGATGGATACACCGTAGCGATCGCCGCGATGGCAATGCTGGCGAGAATGATCCACATCACGTCGGTTGGCTGCGTCGAAACCGGCAGGTGGTCGATGAAGTACACCTGCGGATCGAGCTTGATGAACTGGTACTTGTCGAGCGCGAGAGCCGCGCCGAAGCCCAAGAGGAGCCCCAGAACGGTTCCCACGATTCCTATTACCAGTCCCTGCGCGAAGAATATCCGCCGAATCGACCGTGCCGGCATCCCCATCGCTTTGAGAATGCCGATTTCCTTGGTCTTGTCCGAAACGACCATCGTAAGAGTGCTGACGATGTTGAAGGCAGCCACTAGAACTATGAGGAGAAGGATCACTCCCATCCCCAACTTCTCGAGCTTGAGCGCCTGGAAAAGAGAATGGTTCTGCTCCTCCCAATCGACCGTTCGGTAGGGCCAGCCAAGTGCGGCTACGAGGCGATTCGCGACCGTTGACGCCTGCCAGCGATCCGCGGTTTTCACCTCGATACCGGTGACCCCGTCGCCGAGACCCGCTAACCTCTGTGCTTTATCGAGGGCGACGAACGCGTAAGAGTTGTCGTACTCGTACATTCCCGTCTGCACGATTCCGGTGACTTCGAACGTCTGGACTGTGGGCATGAGGCCACCCGTTACCGGGTTCATCTTGGCACCGCCGGCGGAAAGCACGTTGATGCTGTCGCCTACCCACTTGTTGAACCGCGAGGCGAGCAGTTTTCCGAGCACCACCCCGCGACGCTGTCCGTCAGTGCTGGCGAAACGAAAATCGCCGCTGATGGCGTGCGTCCGGATCGTCGTGACGTCAGCAACACCGCGCGCCTGAGGTTGCAGGCCAACGATGTACACGCCGCCGTTGTAGTTGTGGCCGGTGTACATCAAACCCTCCGTAAGCACGAACGGAGCCGCGGTCACGACTCCTGGCTGCCTGCGCACCTTGTCGAGCACCTTCGGCCAGTCGGTGATCTTCAGGTCCTCACCGTAGCTCAGCACACGAATGTCAGGGCTGCCAACGAGAATCTTTTCCCGAAGATCGTGCTGCAATCCGTTCATCACGCCGATGATCACGATCAGCGCGCTTACGCCGACCATCACGCCACCAATCGCGATGATGCTGATCAGCGACAGCAGCTTCGACCCGCGACGGCTCCGCAGGTACCTCGATGCAATCTGTAGCTCTAGCTTGGTCACTCTGGTCTCATCGTCGGAAAAAGGATCACGTCTCGAATGTTCGTCGCGCCCGAGAGATACATGAAAAGCCTGTCTATACCTATACCCGCGCCGCCCATCGGCGGCATCCCGTATTCCATGGCGCGCAGATAATCCTCATCTACACCAGAAGCCTCTTCATCGCCCGCCGCCTTCAATTTCGCCTGAGCCTCAAAGCGACGGCGCTGGTCGAGCGGATCGTTCAGCTCGCTGAAAGCGTTCGCCATTTCTTTGCCATTGGCGAACAGCTCGAAGCGCTCGGTAAGGCTGGGGTTGCCCCGCTTGGGTTTTGCCAGCGGCGACAGCTCCGCAGGATAGTCGACGACGAAAGTCGGTTCCTGGAGCTTCAACTCCACCAGTGCCTGGAACATTTCGTCCATCACCTTCGGTCTGCTCAAGGACTCCGAATTCTCGACACCCACGCGCTTCGCCAGCGCTCGGAGGGCCGCGTCGCCCAGCGCTGCGACGTCTGCGCCTGCCGCGGCGTTGAGCGACGGTACCCATTCAATCCGCTTGAAAGGCCGGCGGAATTGCGGAACGTTCGCCGCGAGCTCCGGGACTGAGCGCACAGCCTCCGCCGTCTTCTCGAGCAGCAGCTCCACCAGGTCCATCATCCCGGTGTAGTCCGCGTACGCCTCGTAGAACTCAAGCATCGTGAACTCGGGATTGTGGGTGCGGTCGATTCCCTCGTTCCGGAAATCGTGTCCAATCTCGTACACCCGCTCGAGTCCGCCGACGACCAGCCGCTTCAGATAAAGCTCGTCGGCGATCCGCAGGTATAGCGGCATGTCGAGCGCGTTATGAACGGTTGTGAACGGCCGCGCTGCGGCACCACCGTAAAGTGGCTGAAGTACTGGCGTCTCGACCTCCAGAAAATCGCGCTGGTCGAGGAACGCCCGGATCGCGCTGATCATGCGCGACCTGGCGACAAACAGCGCTCGCACTTCGGGATGAACGGCGAGATCTGCGTATCGCTGCCGGTACCTCTGTTCCGGATCGGCGAACCCCGAGTGCCGCACTATCTGCCCGTTGACCTCTTCTTCCTTCCCGAATGGCAGAGGACGCAGCGACTTGGCCAGCAGCTCGACTCTGTCGACGCGGACAGTGACTTCGCCCGTGCGAGTGCGGAAAAGCAAACCATGCACACCGATGATGTCGCCTAGATCGAAGTGGGCGAGCTGCGAGTAGCTCTGCTCTCCGAGTTGATCCTTCTTGAAATAGAGCTGGATCTTTCCCGTCGAATCGGCGAGATGCGCAAACGTCGTCTTGCCGTGCGATCTCCAGGCGACGACGCGGCCAGCCAGGCTTACGTCCGGTCCTTCCGCGGCGTCGCCAAGAAGAGCCTGCGCCTGGGCCGCTGAGTTCTTGCGGTCGAAGGTGTAGGCGTAAGGCGGTACACCAGCAGCCTCCAGAGCCTCCAGTTTCTCTCGGCGAGCCTGGAGGACGAAGTTGAGCGCTTCGCTCACGCTGCCGCCGTCGTCGAACCGCCGCCCTGCTTTAGGTATGCCTCGATGAATGGATCGATCCCGCCGTCCATAACCTTCTGGACGTCGGGGATCTTGAGCTCGGTGCGGTGGTCGTTGACCATCGTGTACGGCTGAAAAACGTAGCTCCTGATCTGGCTGCCGAAAC
>JALYYH010000200.1 GCA_030946665.1 Gemmatimonadota bacterium | reverse complement strand
CCCGCGAGGACCGCAGCGCAGCAGCAGATCGCGATGCGGGTGAAGCGGTTCAGGGTGAACATGAAACCCCCGTGTGAAGTGACGGACGGCTGTCGCCCGGCCCAGCGCCGAGCCGAGCGAACGTAAGGCGATCCGGGGGTTGCTGCAAGAGATGCTGGCGGCGGGGCTAGCCGCGCGCAATTGCGGACCGTCTTCTTCGGCGCCTTATCAGCCAAACGGCAAGGGTTACTACCAGCAGTCCGAGAATCACCCAGCCCGCCGGTCCGAGGAATTTGTGTATTCTGGTGAAGTTCCTGCCGAGGAGGCGGCCAGCGACGGCGAGCACGGCGCACCAGACGATGGTGCCCACAAAGTTGGCGAGGAGGAATAGCCCGATATTCATGCGCGCGACCCCGGCCGGGATGGATATCACGCCGCGAACGCCGGGCAAGAGTTGTCCGAGTGCGACCTCGACGAAGCTGTTCCCGGAAAAACGAGCAGTCGCGCGGTCCAGGTCCTTCCCGCGCAGCAGCATCCATTTACCGTGACGCTCGACCCACTTTTTGAGACGCTCCTCACCCAGTGCGTACCCCGCATAGTAGAGCGGCAGGGCACCGAGGACCGAGCCAATCGTTCCGGCGAGGATCACGCCAATGAGCGTCATCTGATCGCGAGCCGTCTTGAATCCCGCGAACGGCATGATCAGCTCTGAGGGGATCGGTAGAACGACGTTCTCCACCGCCATCAGGATCGCCACTCCCCAGTAGTTGAAGGAGTTGACGAAGTGGCGTATCCAATTGAGCATGGGGTGAGTAGAGCAAGCACTCTGCCACTCACGCCATGCGCTTTACCAGCCGCTATTTATTGCGGACGTCCCTCAAGGCCGAACGCAGCTCGTTGGTGATCAGCGTGGACGAGTAGTCCATCAACTGGTTGAGCGCACCCTGAAACTCCGCCACGCTCACCGAGCCAAGGGTGCTCGCGGTGATCACTGAGCCGGGAATCGGGCTCGAGCTCTGGACATACGGTGTCAGCCGGTCGCGGCCGTGGATGTTGACGTTCCAGATCTCACGTCCCGTGCGCCGGTCGATCAACACCGCTTCCGCAAACGTGAAGAGATACGCGGCTTCGTCAGCCCTTGCGTTGATGCCGAACCTCTCCATTCTGACTTCCATCAGATAGTCTGCCGCGTTCTCGTCCTTTACCGATCGAGTGCCGAGATATCTGCTCGCTCTTTCGAGTGTCCGCTGGGCGAGAACTGCGGGGATGTCCACGCGCGCCGTTGCGCTGTCGAGTCGTGCGCTAGCGCGTCGGCCTTCTCGCTCTCTCGCTACATCCGCCCCGGCTCTCACGACTGCTTCAACCGGATTTTGCGAATTGGTGAGGTCGTAATAGCCGGTGAGAAGCTCGGGAGCGGGCGGGGCGACGTAAATCACCGCCAGTGTCCGGCTCGCGAACGGATATTCCGCCAAATGATGTCCGCCCCCGCAGGCGACGAAGAAGGAGATGATGGCGAGCACTGTCAGCGCGCGCATTCCGGGGTGCAGCGGCGACTTACTCATTCGATTGTCCTTGTCGGGTAGAAATGAGCAGCGGCGGCCACTGAGGCCGCCGACTCACTATCCAGACGACAGGAACGGGCCGGAGTTACCGGCCTTTGTACACCACCCTCCATACACGCCCGCCCTTGTCATCCGTGATGTAAAGGGCGCCGTCAGGCCCGATGGTTAGTCCGGTCGGACGATGCAGCGCGGCGTCCGGCTGCTTGTTCGGGCCCGCGAATCCGTCGGCGAAAATCTCGTACTTGGAGGGATCGACCGGCTTTCCGCCGGCGAACGGGACGAACACGACGTTGTATCCCTGCTGCGGTCCGGGTGCGCGATTCCAGGACCCATGAAAAGCTATGAACGCTCCATCCTTGTAGTGAGCGGGGAACATTGAGCCCGTGTAGAACACGAGTCCGTCCGGCGCCCAGTGTGCCGGGAAGAAAGCCTCGGCTCCCAGCTTCGACGCGCACTCCGCAACCGTTTTTCCCTCGCCGCCGTACTCGGGAGCGAGCACGAGCTTCTGTTGAGTGCCGTCGTAGTAACAGTATGGCCAGCCGTAGTCGCCGCCCCGTGCGATCTTGAGGAGCTCCTCCGCTGGGAGATTCTGGCCCTGTTCCGACGTGTACAGCTTCGGCCAGTTGTCAAAGAGCTGATCTCGCCCGTGCTGGGTGGAGTGAAGCTGACCGCTTCCATCGAACGCGATTCCCACGGCGTTACGGATGCCGGTTGCGTATCGCTCCTTCTGCGAGAATGTCTGGTTCGTCTTGTTGGCGTCGTATCGCCAAATGCCGGCGCGAGCGAGTAGCTCGGTGCAGGGCTTCCTCCCCGGAGACTCCAGCGTGCGGTTCTTGATCTGGCACGAGTTGGTGGCGGAGCCCAGGTCGACGTACATGTCACCGGCCTGCCCGATGGCGAAGGGATGCATCGGGTGATCGCCGGAAACTGGCAGACCGCTAACGATTGTCGTTGCGGTGGCCGACGTCGGCGTCATGCTGTCGGTCGATATCGCATAGCTCACGATCTTCGCGGAGCTGGTCCCGAATTGCTCGGCGTACAACGATCCTTTGTAAAGGCCGATTCCTGTACCGCCCCCGCTACCATGAAGCGAGTCTGTCCCAAAGCGCTTTACGATGTCCGCAACGCCGTCCTTGCTGGTGTCCCGGAGCGCAACGAGGAAGCCGCCGGGATGCGCTGGCGTCGTGTAGTACCTCCCGCTCCACGTATTGACGTACACATCCCCATTGGAGTTGACGACGATGTGACGTGCGTGGCCGATGGTGTCGGCAAATACAGTGGCGCAGAATCCGGCGGGAAGCGTTATGCCGCCGTTGTCGCTGGCGCACGCCGCGGTCGACGCATTGCTCGACGTTGTTGTGGAGGTCGTGGTCGAGGAAGCGAAAGCGCCCTGATTCCCGCCTTCTGTCTTGGCGCACGCGATGAGCCCGACCATCACGGACACAGCGGCTGAACGGATCACGCTGCGCCTTGCGGGCGCGAGGTTCTTCTTTTCGAGGTTCATCTCAGTTGCTCCGGTGTCGGCGCGGTGAGTCCGTTTCCGCCAGGTGCTGGCGGTGTCGTCCTCGCGCGCGGCGCTGTTCGGGAGAACGACTACTGCAGCTTGCATGCTTCGACGGGCGAGGATGGCCAGTTTCCGATCAAGCCCTTCTTTACCGGCCGGGCATCACTCTAGCGCTTGCCCCCGACTCGACGTCCGCTCGCGGGTCCGAGATCGATCGCCAGCGCCAGCACGAGCCCAACCACTGGCCAGAATGTCCAGTGGCCGCCGAACCAGTTGTGGACCGCTGAATACCACAGCAGAGTCGTGGGGAGAAACACGAACCCGATGACCGGCCAGAGAATGTTGTCGAACACGCCACGGAACCAGTGTGTGAAGAACCAGAGAATGGCGACGACGAGCCGCGGCGCGGCGAGAGCCAGCAAAGTCATCAGGCATGGCATGATTCAGGATTCCTCGCGCGTGTGGCGCTTCGAAGTGGAAGGGTCAACGATTCCCGCTCGTGAATCTGACGCGTAAAGCTCCCTTGCTGAGTTCTGGCCGGCGACCGTTTTCTCCGCATTGTTCGTGCGAGACGCGCCGACCAGCCAAACGATCCACAGAACAAGCGGCGGACCCGCGATCAGCAAGGTGATAGTGAGCAGCGAGGCAGATCCAGCCCACGTCGTCTGGCCCGCGTCGGCGATGGTGGCGCTGATGATCCCATTCTGCATTCCGGCGTTGACGCTTCCGTGCCCGTGCGGTTGTTGCGACATGCGCCAACCGGCGACCAGCGCCGGCCCCAACGACACCAGCACCAGGCCAACCCAGTACGCGAACCACGAGGCAAGGAGGTGCTGCGGACGCAGTCTTCGCAGCGAGAAACTCATTTGGCAGGCCACGCGCCGAGGAGCCGGCGGACCGAGACGGGTGAAGCGCGCAAGAGCATCGCGATCGCGCCGTTAGTCGGCGATGCTTTTATCCCACCCCGCTTCGGTCCCCGGTGCCGGCGTGGAAGGCCAGTAATCGTGCTGGGTAATTCGGATCTGCTCGACCAGTCTTCGCTTGTCTTCATGGTGCCCTCCGTTCGGCAAGTCGCTCCAAGCAATGCCGGTAATGCGGGATCTCATTGTGTGCGATCGCAATGATACGAAACCTCTCGTCGTGCCTCGCGAGTGTGTACAGCGCGTCGAATTCGTACAACGGTGCTGTGGCCTTGTCTCGCAGCGACCAGTGCAACCGTGCCTGCACCAGTCGCGGTGAGATCGCCTCAATCGAGATCGCCGTCACCTCCGCCGAGCCAAAATTGATCGCACGATACATCTCCAACAAATGGTCGATCGTCTTTCGCCACTCTGTTCTGTCAGCGATCTGGGTCCGTACCGTTCTCCCCGTTTCGGTGGACACGTGCACCTGATCAGCGAACAGCCTGGCTATTGCCGGAGCATCGAGGCGGATGAACGCAGCACAGTAAACCGTGAAGAAAGCGCGGACAACCGCGGTGACCTCGGTCAGGCTCATTTGCCTCTCTGGCGAGCCTGCTTGACGGGCTCGCCCCGTTTCGCCGCGAGCGACTTCCGCACCAGGCGGTTCCAGCCGGGATGGGAGCGCTCCAGCATCGCCGTCGGCCAGCCCCGAAGATCGCACACTCCGAGGGCCACCCCGGGCGATCGGCTCATTCCCGCATGGCAGTGCACCACCACCCGGGCCATGTCGGGCCACGAATCGATGAACTCTCTGATTGTGCGCACGTGCTCGTCCGAGAAGAGAACATCCGTCGGCTCGCCCTGCTCGATGACGTCCGTGAAATGCAATCTGAGTACTGCCGCGAACCGACTGGAGACGTTCGCAGGCTCCGCGTCCGGGTCCGCGATGGAAATGCAGATCTCCCGCTCGCCTGGCTCGTAATCTTCAGCTCCCTCCCGTGAGAGGACGACAAACTCCGGAATCATCCCTGAAGACATTACCACCATTGCGGCGCAACGGCCAAGGTCGCCACGATTAGGTGCAATGATCGACCGTCGATACGACGCCATTGTCGTAGGGCTTGGCGCGATGGGAAGCGCGACTGTTTGCCGGCTGGCGCTCCGCGGCTGGGACGTCCTCGGCCTCGAGCAGTTCTCGCCGGGCCATCAGCGCGGCTCATCACACGGCGACAGCCGCATCATCCGCGAAACGTACTTTGAGCATCCGCTTTACGTGCCGCTCGTTCAACGCGCGCATCGGCTGTGGCGTGAGCTCGAGGAGATCAGCGGCGCGTCGCTGATGACCATAGTGGGCGGCATCATGATTGGTCCGCCCGACGGGATGGTCGTTTCCGGCACACTGCGTAGCGTTGCCGAACACGATCTTCCGCACGAGCTCCTGAGCGCGGATGCCACGCGCGAACGATTTCCAGCATTCGATCTTCCCGATGACGTCGTCGCGATATTCGATCCGCGAGCCGGCTTTCTCGACCCTGACGCGTGCAACCGCGCGCACGTAGCCGTCGCGCGTCGCGCGGGAGCCGAAGCACGCTTCAACGAGCCGGTGCTACGATGGAGCCCCGATGGCGCGGGCGTACGCGTGACGACGCCGTCTGGAACGTATCTCGCCGATCGACTCGTCCTCGCTGGTGGAGCGTGGAACGCGGAGCTGTTGGATGACCTGCGGCTTCCGCTCACCGTGGAACGCCAGTCGGTGTTCTGGTTCGCGCCGGAGAGTCAGAACGATGTCTACGATAGCGCGCGATTTCCCATTTACGCGTACGAGTACAGGCCCGGCAGCATATGCTACGGGTTCCCTCGGCTCCCTCGTGGAATCAAGGCATCGGTAATGCACGCCGGCGAGATCTCCCAACATCCGGATGCGGTTCGCAGAACGATCGAGGACGGAGAAGCGGAGTCACTGCGAGTCGCGCTGCGTCCGGTGCTTCCCGGATTGGCAAGGGCACCCGTGTTAGAGAGCGGAGTCTGCATCTTCACCAACACCCCGGACCACCACTTCATCGTCGATTTCCACCCCGAGTACCCACAGGTCCTGGTCTCGAGCGCCTGCTCCGGGCATGGCTTCAAATTCGCCAGCGCAGTCGGAGAAGCGCAGGCCGATCTGCTGACGGACGGAAGGGCGAAATTCGATCTGTCGGCGTTTCGCATCGACAGATGGGTTTCCGGCGCTCATTCTTAGCGGAGCCAGTCGACGAACCCGTAATAATTTGCACTGAGCAATAAAAAACGGAGGCTGCATGAGCATTGCCGCAACGCTGTTGCCAGAGTTCGACCAGGAGATGGCGACTACCCGACGCGTGCTGGAGCGTGTTCCATCCGACAAGGGAAAATGGAAGCCACACCCTAAATCATTCTCGATGGGCCACCTGGCTCAGCTCGTGGCTGGAATGCCTGGCTGGATCACTAATACCGTGCGTGAGACCCAGCTCGATCTCGCCACGTATCCCGGATACAGCTACGAGAAGACCGAAGACCTGGTGAAATCGTTCGATCGCAACGTTGCGGAGGCGCGACAGGCGATAGCGTCGAGCAAGGACTCGGACTACATGGTTCCGTGGTCGCTCAAGCATGGTGAGCGAGTGATCTTCACGCTTCCGCGCGGGCCGGTTGTTCGGACCCACATAAACCATCTCGTCCACCACCGAGGTCAGCTCACGGTGTACCTGCGGTTGGTAGACGTTGCTGTTCCGTCTATCTACGGCCCGACTGCGGACGAGCGGATGCCCGGGTTCTAGCATCGACGCCACCGAGAGTTACCTCTGGGCGCGCTGGCTGTTCCTCCGCGCGCTCGGGCTGATCTTCTTTTCAGCGTTTTATGCTCTCGCGTTCCAGATACATGGGCTGATCGGCGAGCGAGGGGTTCTCCCTTACGACCTCTATCTGTACCAGATCTCGAACGCCTTCGGACCGTTCGCGCGCGTTTGGTACGCGCCGACTCTCCTGTGGATCAATTTCAGCGATCGCGCTCTTACGCTCGTCGTCGCCGCCGGACTGATAGCGTCGGTTCTTCTCGTGTTGAATGTGTGGCCGAGGCTGACGGTCGCATTGTGCACGGTTCTCTTTCTCTCGTGCATTGCGGCCCTGCAGGATTTCTCTTCCTATCAGTCGGATGGGATGCTGCTGGAAGCGGGATTTCTTTCGATCTTCTTCGCGCCGCCTGGACTGCGCCCCGGAGTCGGCGCCGCAAATCCTCCATCGCGCTTCAGCCTTTTCATGCTGCGGTGGGAGTGGTTCCGGATCTACTTCGAGTCGGGCCTCGTCAAGCTGCTGAGCGGCGACGAGCACTGGCGCAATTTCACGGCGATGCACGATTACTACCAGAACGCGCCGTTGCCTTCATGGATGGGTTGGTACGTGCAACAGCTGCCGCACTGGTACCACGCCGGAACCGTCGCCATAACTCTCGTCGTGGAGCTGGTACTCGTCTGGGCGGTTTTTCTTCCCCGGCGCTTTCGCATTGCGTGCTTCGCGATGGTGACGGTGCTCCAGATCGGTATCATCGCCACGGCGAACTATGGCTTCCTCAACTATATAGTTCTCACGCTGGGCGTCCTGCTGCTCGATGATCGGGCGCTCGAGCGCGTGCGATTTCGGTTCGTCTCGCCGCTGCCGGGCGTGGATACGCGTCGGTCGCGAATTTATCGACGCGCCGAAGGGCTCGTGCTCGGAATCGCGTTTTACGCCACGATCGTCGCGTTCCTGTTCGGCGGATCCGATTCGCTCCTCGCTCTACCCAACCGGTTGTTGCAGCCGTTTCGCATCGCCAACGAGTACGGATTGTTCGCCGTCATGACTCCGGCGCGCTACGAGATCGAGTTTCAAGGCAGCAACGACGGAAAGACCTGGACCGCCTACCCGTTTCGGCACAAGCCACAGGATCCACGGGAAAGGCCGGGGTTCTACGGGCCGTATCAACCGCGATTCGACTGGAACCTCTGGTTTGCGTCGCTCGCTCGGTGGCGCGCGTCACCTTGGGTGGTACTCACGCAAGAGCGATTGCTGGAGGGAGGTCCGAGCGTGCTCGAATTATTCAGAGTGGACCCGTTCCACGGAAAACCGCCGTCGATTGTGCGGACGGTTCTGTGGCAATACTGGTTCACGGATCTCGACGCCAGGCGAAAGACGGGCACGTGGTGGCGCCGGAAGGAACTCGGACCATTCAGTCCGACAGTGACGCGCACGCAACAAGGAAACGTGGTCTTCGGCGGCGCTCCCTGAGCGAAGCGGCGCGACCTCCTCAGCAGCTCACTCGTTCCACTCCGCCAACCGCTTGAGCGCCTTCAGTCGGTCGGTGTGTCCGATGCGAGCCTTGTTGACGGCTTCGCGGAGCCATTCCATTCCGTGCTTTCGAGAATTAGCGGGTGGGAGAGAAGGGAGCTACGCTCGGAGCGGTGGTCGAATCGTACTGGTCGACCATGCCTTCACTCTTGAGGATCCGGCGCAGCGCGGCGATGTCGATGTCCTGAGGCGGGACGTCCGCGCTTAGCGCCAGCGCCGCCGCGACTCCCGCCGCCTGCCCGATCATCATATACTGCGGCTCCATGCGAAGCGTCGAATAGGTGACGTGACTCGCCGACAGGCATACCGGCACGAGGAGGTTCGTTGCCTCGGTGCGTTTCGGCAGCATCACGCGATATGGTATCTGGTACGGCTCGACTGCGACTTCCATGTTGCCCTCGTTCTGTACGCTCCGGTCGGGCTGTTCGAACCGCTGCACATTATGGCTGTCGCTGTTGTAGCTGCCCATCGCGATCGCATCTGGCTTGCCTAGATCGGCCTGGATGTCCCGCTGGGTCATGACGAAATCCCCGACCATCCGCCGGCCCTCGCGGATGTACAGCTGATAAGGCCAGTTGCCGTTGTCGACGAATTCGTCCTTGGCCAGACCCCACTGGCTCATCGCATCGCGCAGCGTGCGGGGTACGTGGGGGTTGTTGGCCACATAGAACAGCAGACCTTTCGTGTAATTGACGTGATCGCGCCAGATGCGCGCGCGCTGTGCATAGGATCCGTTCGGGTACCCGTAACTGTCTCCGAGAAAGTCGGTCGAGAAAGGCCCGCGGTTGTTGAAATCCGCCTTGAACCAGGGGAGATCGTCGCGAATGAGAAACAGCTCCCCGAGCGTGGGCGGTGTTCCGCGCTCGCGCTGGACTGCTTCGATGAAGCGGCGCAGGACCTCGTAGCGATGCGGATTATAGGACGCGGGCCTGGTGAATCGAGTCTGGTTGTGCCGATCAGTGGTGAGGATCAGCCGGAAGTTGTAAGCCTGCACGCGCGCATCGCCGGATCCGACTTCTCCGCGCCGGGCCGGCGAAATCTCAGGGAGCAACTTTCCAAGCGCGTCTCGGGCGTCCACACGAACGTCGAACTGGTGATTCTTGTCCTTTGGCCTGACACCGGCGAAGGTCTCGCCATACTTCGCCTCTGATTCCCGTCCGACCGTGAACGTCACTCCCGCCTGCGCCATCAGGTCGCCCTCGTAGCTCGAATCGAGGAACAATCTGCCCCGAAAGCGATTGCCGTTCGCGGTCACGATCTCGTCTATGACTGTGCGGGTTTTGCGCACGCCTCGGTGCTCCCGTAAGCGCTGCCCGAAGAACACGTGAACCGTCCGTGCTTCCCTGACCATGTCGCCCAGGACTTCCTCGGCGACTTTGGGTTCCGGATACCACCAGAGCTCCGTCCCGTATTTTCTGCCGATTCGCTGATAAACTTCGAGCGCATAGCCCCCTATGACGATCTTCGAGCCGTGATCAGTGGCGCTGAGTCCGCCGGTGGTCATGCCACCGAGGTGGTGAGAGGGCTCAATGAGGGCTACGGAGAGCCCCATTCTGGCAGCTGACACCGAGGCAATCACTCCCCCAGCGGTGCCGCCGTAAACCACCACGTCGAATAGCTGGGTCGCCGGGCGCGTGGCCGGCCCTCTGGGTTGCGCTGGCAGCGTCGCGGCGCTGCAAAACAAAACACCTGTTACGATCGGTTTGATCGCCGCATGCGGTAGCCGCGCGTAGAATCGACACAACCCTGACGTCATTGAAAGAATCTGTTCCTCCGTGTTAATTGTCTTTTAGCAGCAGAACGCTGCGGCTGCAACATATCGCCAGTCGCAACCGTCTAGGTAAGATCCCGATGAGAACAGCAAACCCCCGCCGAATCGCCACGGCTTTTTTCGTCTCACTGGCTGCCGTCGCGTGTACGGGCGCCACCCGCGGCACGGCGCAAACCGCCGTCCAGGGCTCGGGATACGGGCAGCCTGCTGCCATAGCCCAGGCCAAAGCCGACAGCATCCGGCATCCGTACACCGCGGCGGACGTTCACTTCATGTCGTCAATGATCGGTCACCACGTGCAGGCCATCGTCATGTCGCGATGGGCGCCGACCCATGGCGCCAGCGCGTCCGTCCAGACGCTGGCCGCGAGGATCATCAACGCGCAGCAGGACGAGATTGCAACAATGCAGCGGTGGCTTGGCGATCGACTCCAGCCGGTGCCGGAGGCTCGGCCCACCGGCATGAAGATGGTGATGGATGGCGTCGAGCACGAGATGCTGATGCCGGGGATGCTCACCGAGGCGCAGATGAGACAGCTCGATGAGGCGAGAGGCCCAGAGTTCGACCGGCTGTTCCTGACATTCATGATTCAGCACCACCGCGGCGCCGTGTCGATGGTGAGGGATCTCTTCGACAGCTACGGCGCGGGTCAGGACGAGATCGTGTTCAAGTTTGCATCCGACGTCAACGTCGATCAGTCGACGGAGATTGCGCGAATGCAGCGGATGCTAGCGGCTACGCTAGGTATAGAAACCCAATAGTCAGTGGAGCTGTCAAAAGCACGACCGGTCATTTCGCCTACCAGAGGAACAATCATGGAACTAGTCCACCAGGCTCGTCATTTATGGCTGCGACGGAGCGTCGCACCAGTGTTATCGCTTTCTTTTGCCGCGCTCTTGATGTCGGCAGCTGGCTGCGCGACCTCGACATCGGGCGGGTCCAGCGTGACCATGTCGTCCGCTCCGATCCCGGATCCTCGCGTCGGTCTCCGCGCAGGATTGATGGATGCAGCTGAGGCAAAGTGGAATCTTCGCGTGCTGTCGAAAACCCCGCCCTCGGAAAAATTCGTTGGTGTCACCAACTCCGATCTGGCGTTTCTCGGTCGCTACGCGATACAGGGCAACTACAACGGATATCAGATTTGGGATATCTCCGATCCGACTCGTCCGACACTCAAAACGGGGTACTTCTGCCCGGCATCGCAGAGCGACGTGTCGGTTTACCGGAACCTGCTGTTCGTGTCCGGCGAGGGCATGAGCGGCCGAATCGACTGTGGAGCCCAGGGTGTCAAAGACACCGTGAGCAAGGATCGCCTGCGCGGCCTGCGGATCTTCGACATTAGCGACATCGCCAATCCCAGGTACATTGGCAACGTTCAGACCTGTCGCGGCTCCCACACACACACGCTGCTGGTGGATCCGAAGGACCCGGAAAACGTTTACGTGTACATCTCCGGCTCCGCTGGCGTGCGTTCACCAAGCGAGCTCGCAGGATGCGTCAAGCTCACGCCGGACAAAGATCCCAACTCCGCGCTGTTCAGGATCGAGGTCATCAAGATCCCGCTAGCGCATCCCGAGCAGGCGGCGATCGTGAGCTCTCCGCGGATATTCAATGATCTCACAGCTCCGGCGAGACACGGCGACGCGCCCGAAGATATTGCAGCTAACGCAAAGGCCGTCGCGGCAGCGCGCGCCAAGGGCGGTTACACCGCGGACATTCAGGGGACCGAGAGAGTGCTGTCGTCGCGCCTCATCGATCCGGCGCTCGACAGCATCGTCAAGGCTCGCAACGGCACGGGAGCGCCAACAGCTGCTGACAGCGCGGCACTGCGGGCTGCGATCCCCGGCATGATGGCGAGAATGTTTGGTCCGGTAGGAACTGCCCGCACTGGACCGACTCAGTGCCACGACATCACCGTTTTTCCCGCGATCGGCATGGCGGGCGGCGCGTGCGAAGGTTACGGCTTCCTGCTGGATATCCGCGATCCCGCACATCCGGTACGCATCGACGCTGCATCCGACTCGAACTTCTCGTACTGGCACTCGGCCACGTTCAACAACGACGGCACCAAGATTCTGTTCTCCGATGAATGGGGCGGCGGTGGCCAGCCGAAGT
>JALYYH010000181.1 GCA_030946665.1 Gemmatimonadota bacterium | reverse complement strand
CATCTGCTCGGTCTCCTCGAGCGCTTTGATCATGACGCGGTCGGCGAGGGGGGCGACTTTGGTGCTCGATTGTGTTTTTGTAGCCATAATTAGCTGCCCTTCTGCTGAAAATGTGGCTGGATGGTAGAAAACTGCTCTGTTAGCACTCGACTGTAGTGAGTGCTAATGCTCCAAACATAACTGATTCAGGAGGCCCGCGTCAACCACCAGCGGGGGCCGGGGGCTGGCAGAGGCTCTAACGGCTAGCCGGCCAGGATTTCGTAGCCTAGCCGAATGCCCTTTAGCGTCAGGAAGGGGTCTACCAGCTCCAGCTCCTTCGAGTGCGGCTGGATCGATTCCGCCATGCCCCCGGTAGCCAGAACCAGGGGAACGTTCTTGTTCGGCCACTCCTTCCTGATTCGACGCACAATACCATCGATCGAGTCGACCGCGCCGTAAAGAACCCCGGCCCGGATGCATTCGTCCGTCCGGCGGGCGATGACCCGTTTGGGCGGCACTATATCCGTCGCCGGAAGCTGGGCGGTTCGCCGAAAAAGGGTGTCCGCAGAAATCATTATTCCTGGCTGGATGACGCCGCCCAGAAAGGTCCCGTCGGCAGTGATGCAATCGTAGGTCGTGGCGGTCCCGAGGTCGACCACGATCACGTCACGCTTGTGAATCCGGCTCGCCGCGAGTGTGTTGGCGACGCGGTCAGCGCCCACCGTGAACGGCTCCTCCACGTCCAACTTGACTGGCAGCCTGGCGCGGGCGTCGATCATCAGCGGCTTCCTGCCGAAGCACATCTCGCAGGCTTCCACCAGCATCGGCGTGATTGCCGGTACCACCGAGCAGATCGCCGACCCAATCGTCGGATCCGATGACGCTGCGATCGCGCCGCCGGTGATGGTTCGAATGAGAAGCGCGAGCTCGTCGGCGGTCCGCGACGCCGCGGTGGTGAGCCGCCAATGGGACACGAGCTCTTCGCCCTCGAAGATTCCAATCGTGATTTCAGAGTTACCGACGTCGAACACGACAATCATTGCGTTTCCTCCAGCACGAGGGATCCGGATCGAAACGGCGCGACGGTATCGGCGAGAGCCACCAGCAGCTCCCCCGTCGGTGAGATTCCCGCCACCCGACCCAGCGCAGGTTGGACGCACGTCCTTCCCCGAGCCAAATCGCGGGCATTGAACTCTTCCAGTTCCCCAGCGGTCAGCGGACCGGTCGCGCGAGCCGCCGAGCGAAGTGCAGGAATGAGCTCCACAAGAACATCGAGCCGCGCCGTTCCCGGTTCAAGACCCGCGGCGTTTTCGACGTTTTCAGGCCGTCTGACGTTGACCCCGAGTCCGATGGCGATCCATTCGATTGATTGTTCACGCCACCGTGCCTCGACGAGAATCCCCGCCAGCTTGCCCCCATCGACATACAGGTCGTTGGGCCACTTGAGACGAATCGGCTCGGGTGCGAATCGGTCGAGCGCCTCGGCAGCGGCGAGTCCCACACGAAGTGAAAGTACGCCGAGCCCTGAATCGTCCCCCGGACGCTCGATGAGCGTCAACCACAGACCCTGCTCGGCGGAAGACTGCCAGCTCTTTCCGCCCCTGCCCCGCCCCGCCGTCTGCTCGTTCGCGATCACAAGCGTTCCGGTGGGAGTTCCGTCGGCAGCGAGCCGGTGCGCGACATCGAGCGTCGACGTCGTCGATTCCAGCAGCTCCACGCGCGGAAGGTCGAGAGCTTCCGTCAGCTCCGCGGCCGTTGCGCCATCGAGGCGAACCCCATCACCCTCGGGCGTATACCACCGCCAGCACTCCGATGCCAAGCAGAATACGATAGGCCGCGAAGATGCCGTAACTGTGTCTGCTTACGTAGCGCATCAGAATCGAGATGGCGAGCCACCCACTGATCGCGGACGCGACCACTCCGGACATCAGCTCATTCGTCAATCCACCCTGTTGCAACGCCTTCGGACCTTCGAGAACGACCGCTGCCGCAATGATTGGCATGCTCATGAGAAAGCTGAATTCCGCGGCGCTCTCTCGATCGAAGCGTAGTCCGCGAGCCGTGCTAATAGTCGCGCCCGAGCGCGACACGCCGGGAACAAGCGCAATGACCTGGGAGAGTCCAATCAGCAGCGAATCGATCCACCTCATTTCGCCGAGAATACGCCGCTGGTCGACCAGCCTGTCCACGAGCCAGAGCAGGACTCCGAGCACGATGAGAGCGATGGCGATGATCTGCGGACTCCTGAACGCCGACTCCGCTTTCGATTGGAGCAGTAAACCGCCGATCGCCCCGGGAATCGTGGCGATTATCAGATAGATCACTCGCCGTTTCTCCGGGGTCTCGATGCGACCGGTAGTGATGATTCCGAACGCCGCGCGAATCAGCGCGAGCCACTCCATCCGGAAATACCAGAGCACCGCCAGAAGCGTCCCGAAGTGGAGCGCGACATCGAACGCCAGTCCCGGGTCTTCCCAGCCGAAGAGCCACGGCGCAAGAGTGAGGTGCGCCGAGCTGCTGATGGGTAGGAATTCCGACAAGCCCTGAATGATGCCGAGTGCGATGGCCTGGAGAGGTGTCATGGTGTGTTGGTGGGAAGTGATGTGCGATAGAGCGATTCATACTGAGTGACGATGGCGTCGCGGGAGAAACGCACGCGCGCGTCTTCTGCCGCGAGCTTGCTCATGGCCGACCACCGCTTCGGATCCGCTAGAATCCCGAGCGAAGCAGCAGCCATTCCCGGAATGTCTCCAACAGCGCAAAGAATGCCGGTCTCTCCATCTCGCACGACCTCCGGAAGGCCGCCCGCGTTGGTGCCGACGACAGGAACTCCGGACGCCAGCGCTTCGAGGGCACTGAGTCCGAAGGACTCACTCTGGGTGGGCAGCAGAAACAAATCCGCCGCGGCGAGGAGCGGAGCGATCTGATCCAGCTTCCCGAGAAAGGATACCGATTGCTCGAGCCCGAGCATGCGCGCCTCTTCCTCGGCAGCTGGTCTGTCGGGCCCGTCGCCGATCATCACCAGCACGCTCGGCAGCTCGCGATTTACTTCAGCGTAGATGCGGATCACATCCCGGACGCGCTTCACCGCGCGAAAGTTCGACACGTGCATCAGGATCGGCTTCGATCGGCCGAATTGATTCTTGAGGAGAGGCGGATATTTTTCCCGGTTGTAAACGTCGGGATCGATGAAGTTATGTATCACGTCTATCTCGAGTCCGTCGCAGCCGAAGGCACGGCAGGTCTCTTCGCGCAGGTAGTTCGAGACGGCCGTTATGCGATCCGATTTTTCGATCGAGAACTTCGTGATCGGGAAGAAGGAAGGATCCTGGCCGACGATCGTAATGTCGGTTCCGTGCAGCGTGGTGATCAGGTGTACGTCTTCCTTCGCCTCGCGCAGCATTTCCCGGGCGATCCACGCGCTCGTCGCGTGCGGAATCGCATAGTGGCAGTGCAGCAGTTCGAGCCCGTGAGTGCGGACGACCTCGTGCATTCGCACGGCCAGTGCGAGATCGTACGGAGGAAACTCGAAGAGCGGGTAGCGCCCGACATCGACTTCGTGAAAGAAGATGCGCGGAAGAAAGGACGGGAGCCGGAATGGCTGCCGATAGGTGATGAAATGGATTTCGTGGCCGCGATCCGCCAGCGCTATGCCGAGCTCCGTCGCAACGGCGCCGGACCCGCCGTAAGTCGGGTAGCAGGTAATTCCAATCTTCACTCAGATTTCTCCCACCACTTTCGCGCGACGCTCATGGCGTCAGAGTCATCAGGATTAACGCGCGTTACAGCCGCGGCAGGCAGCTGATGTCTGAACCACGTGCGTTGGCGCTTGGCGTACTGCCGTGTCTCAATAATGACCCGCTCCGCGGCTGATGACAAATCCATCGCTCCCTCTACGTGGCTTCGCACTACCCAATAGCCGCTGGCTTTCCACGCCGGCGCATCGGGCGACACTGTTTGCATCAGCTCGCGAACTTCATCCACCCAACCAGCGCTCAACATTCGTTCGACGCGTTTTTCGATTCTCGACCCAAGCCCCGACCCCGAATCGACGACCAGATACGCAGGGGTTGCGCCCGGCTCCGCCGTTTTCCCCACTTTGTGCTCCAAGTGCAAGTCGCTGATGCGCGATCCCGATAGAAGGGCGGTCTCGATTGCGCGCAGCAACTGCGTGCGGCCGAGGTGTGCTCGCGGCGGGTCTAGTTGTTCACACCAGCGGCGGAGCTCCTCGGCAGACATGGTTGCCAGCTCGCCCTCAAGCTCGGCGCGCTGGGCAGTATCGAGATCGGGTGCCGAGAAAAGCGGATCAACAAGCGCTTTGATATACAGCCCGGTCCCTCCAACGATCACCGGATCTTTTTCGATCTCCGAGGCACATTCAATCCATTCGTCCGCCTCTCGCGCCCACCTCGCCGCCGAGTAGCGTTCGTCGGGCTCGACAACATCGATCCCGTAGTGGGTTGCTCGCGCGCACTCAGCTCGACTTGGTTTGGCGGTTCCAATGTCGAAGCCGCAATAGATCTGCCGGGAGTCCGCGCTGACGATTGCGGCGTCGTAGATCTCGCACAGCTGCAATGCGATGGCGGACTTGCCGGCTGCCGTCGGTCCGCAGATGATGCGCAACCTATCGCCGGCCAAATCGCCGCTCTACTTCTTCCCAGGTGAGATG
The DNA here is from genome assembly GCA_030946665.1 of Gemmatimonadota bacterium. The sequence goes on along the minus strand of JALYYH010000181.1, from coordinate 6,201 downwards.
GACTATTGTCGACCTGCCGTGGACGTCGTGCGCCGGGAGCGTCGTGTCGCGAAGTGAGGCGAAGAGCGACCGCATCTCCGACTGCGACAGCTCCTCGCCCGCTTTGATCGCCGCCTTGCAGGCGACTGTCGCCGCGAGCCGCTCGTGCTTCGCCGCGGCCCCCGCCACACGGTCGCCCGTTAGCGCATCGAGGGTCTCCCGCAAGCACCGTTCGGCGTCGAAGCGCGGATGAGGCATCGGCACCGTGTTCACGATCAGCGTGTGGCCTCCAAAGCCTTCGACCTCGAATCCCAGTCGCTCGAGGTATTGACGATTTGCATCGAAGGCTTCGCCTTCGGCTGGGCCGAGGTGAAGAGTCAATGGAAGCAGAAGCCGCTGCGCTGGCGCGGCGCCGCTCTCCAGGGTGTGCATGAACTGTTCGTAGAGCACCCGCTCGTGCGCTGAATGTTGATCGATGAGCACCAGCCCTTCCTCGTGCTCGAACGCGATATAGGTGCGCCGGAGCTGGATCAGCGGTGGTATCGGGGCGGGAGGAGCCGCGATCTCATGAGATTCGTCGGGCGCGAATTCCGCTCCCGGACTCCCAAATTGGGGAATCGACTGCTCGAATAGAGGCTCGTCGCGCGCGACAAGTGGCTGAAGAATCTCGGCTCCCGGGTTGGGCGGAAGATCGAAGGGTCGAAAGCTGAAGCTCGAGCCCCGGAAGCCAAGAGACGCCGCGCTGTCAAAGTTGCCCAGGGCACGCCGCACTGCCGCTTCCACCGCTCGCTCGACCGTCCATCGATCGCGGAAGCGAACCTCGGCCTTGGTGGGGTGCACGTTCACATCTACGGTGTCGGGGGATACGGTAACGTTGAGAAAAAATGATGGGCGGACCCCGGCGACAATCGTCGAGCGATACGCCGCTTCGACCGCGCGGGCGATTCCAGCATCGCGCACAGCGCGCCCGTTGATCGACAAAAAGGCGCGACGCGTGGAGGTTCCGACGTCCGCGGGCCGTTGCACGAGGCCGCTCGTGTGAATGGGACCCGCGACGTCATCAACGTCGAGCACATCCTCGGCGTATCGTCCGCCCAAGATAGCGCCCAGTCGCGACCGAATACTTTCAACAGGCGGAAGCGTAAGCGCGCTTTTTCCATCGTGGGTGACATTTATCCGCACCGTCGGCTGGGTGAGCGCGAGCGCCGTCAGCGACTCGACCGCGCTCCGCCATTCGGACCTGGCGCTGCGGAGGAATTTGAGGCGCGCCGGAACGTTGTAGAAAAGTTGGGCGACAACGACCGTCGTTCCCCGCCGACGCGCGATGCCCTCGGCCCGGCCGATCTGGCCACCCGCGACCTTGATCGAGGTGCCTTCTCCGTCCGCATCGGCCGTCTGAATCTCGAGCTTGGACACTGACGCGATGGCTGGCAGAGCCTCCCCCCGGAAGCCGAAGGTTGCCACACCCACAAGGTCCGAAGCCTCTCTGATCTTGGAAGTGCCGTGGCGCGCCAGGGCGAGGGGAACATCTTCGGCCGACATGCCGGCGCCATCATCGCTCACTCGAACCAGCTTTCGCCCGCCGTCCTCGAGGACAACCTCAAAAGCGGATGCGCCGGCATCGATCGAGTTCTCGACCAGCTCCTTCACCACCGACGAAGGCCGCTCGACAACTTCGCCGGCCGCGATCTGGTCGGCGACAGCGCTGGGAAGAATTGAGATCAAAGCCATGCTTGTACCGAAGCTACCAATCCTTTCCCCTCGGCGGCGTGGGAACGTTTTTCTTCTGGCGCTTGCCTTGAACGTCGGTCTCCTTGTCTTCGGCAGCATTGAGCACCGCCTCTGCCTGCTGCGGCGTCATTCCCGGGACGGGTTTGGGAGCGGGGGCCTGATTCTGACTCTGCGCGGGTGAGGGGCTGGGGTTTGCGCTCTTGCCTCCACCCCCGCCACCGCCACCGCCACCACCTCCACCTCCCCCACCCTTCCTTTGACGCAGCGCGAGCTCGTAGTTCCATCGCGCGTCGGAATCCGCCACCGCTACTTCGAGTATTTGCTTGTAGCGATAGAGGGCGCTATCGAGATGCGCGTCCGCGGAATCCTTCGCGCGCCGGCCCTGCACGAGATAGTCGAGACCGAGGTTGAATCTCGCGTGGTGTCTGACCTCGGTGTCCTTCGAATCGGCGGCTCGCGTAAGTGCCGGAATAGCAGCTGGTAGTGAATCGCGCTTCAGGAGATTTGTGCCGGTGTTATAAAGAGCAATCGCCGACTTGTCGCGCTCCGGGCTCCGTTTGCAGGATGTCGTCAGCAGAAGCATTGTCGCGGTTGTCGCTGCCGCCGCGACTGCTCTCCGCCGGCGCCTGCGCGTCTGGGAGAATGTATCGGCCGCGAGCAGGAGGAGAGCCGCCAGCACGAACCACTGAAACTGGGCGCCCAGGTTTTCACCGGACACCACCGAGCGCGGATTTGCGTGGAGGGTGTTGAGAGCCTGACGGATTCTTCCCGCCCGATCCGGCGTCCGCGCATCGACGAAGGCGCCCTTCGCTTCATCGGCAATCTGTTTCAGCAATGCCGGGTCGTAATGCGTCACGACAACGTTTCCGTTTTCGTCCCGCTTCTGCGTCACCACCCGGTTCTCCACGATTGGAATCGTCGAACCCCCGGTCGTGCCGAACCCCACCGTGATAACGGTGATAGCCATTTCTCTCGCGCGTCGCGCCTCGGCGAGCACTTCGTCGGGATTGTCGAATCCCTCTCCGTCGCTCATGAGCACGATCGCGCGATCACCCGGAGTCTTGTTTAACGCGAGGAGATTCGTCGCCTGCCGTAGCGCGCTCGCCAGCGAGCTTCCACCCTGACCGACTATGGATGGATCCAGATTCTGCAGGAACAGGTCGAGGGCGCTGTTGTCGACCGTAAGCGGAGTGAGGATGTAACTCCTCCCGGCAAACGCGAGCAGCGCAAAACGATCTCCGGGAGAAAGGTCACGAAGCCGGTTTATCTCCTGCTTCATGGCGAGGAGCCGGCTCGGTCTTTCGTCGGTTGCCAGCATGGACAGCGATGCGTCGAGCGCAAGCACTACATCGACGCCCTGTTGTTTCACGACGGTCTGTTCCACGCCCCAACGCGGGCCGGCAAACGCGAGTCCCAACAGCAGGGTCGCCAGCGCCGCGCGCAGGACACGGGTCCACAAACGCTGCCCCGTTATCGACGGCGCCAGTCGAGCGATCATCGATGGAGTGCCCAGCTTCGACAACCTTTCCGTTCGCGCGCGCGCGCCCCACCGAACAAGCAAAGCGGTGACAACCGGCAGAACGATCGCCAGCGAGAGACCCCACGGCCATTGGACGAAGCGCATGAACGCTGTCATGGGAGCGGTGCCTTCCACGCCACCAGCCCCATCTCACCGAAGAGTGCCAGCAGACCGAGCGCGAGAGGCCAGCGATACAGCTCCCTGTACCTGACGATTGTGCTCGAGTGTACTGGCGTGCGCTCCATCTGATCGATCTGCGCGTAAATGTTCTGAAGTGCCGCCGCATCGCGCGCGCGGAAGTACCGACCGCCCGTCATTCGGGCAATGTTGGAGAGGAGCGCCTCATCGATTTGAACGGGCTGCAATTCGTAGTTGAGACCGCCGGCCGCGTTTCTGCCCACGGGAACGGGCGCCATGCCGACACTCCCAACTCCGATTCCGTAGATCTTTATTCCGTACGCACCCGCCGCCTTGGCAGCAGTGAGTGGATCCACCGTTCCACGATTGTTCACCCCATCAGTGAGGATGATCATGACACGCGATCTCCCCGGCGCATCCCGCAATCGGTTGGCGGCAGTCGCAATGGCGGTCCCGATCGCGGTTCCGTCTTCGAGCTGTCCAGCCTGCAGATTGGAGACGGCCTGCATCACGACCGGATAGTCAGTGGTGAGCGGGACCTGGGTGAGGGCCTCGCCGGCGAATGCGACGATCCCGATTCTGTCCGACGTGCGGCGCGCGATGAACTGCTTCACCTTCTGCTTTGCCACCTCGATCCGATTGGCGGGGCGAAAATCCAGCGCCAGCATCGAGCTCGAGAGGTCGATGGCGATCACGATGTTGATCCCTTCACTCGCCCGAGTTTCTATGTGCGCGCCCGACCGCGGACGAGCGAGGGCGACGACAAGAAGCGCGAGCCCGATGTTCCTCAGCAGAAAGATCGCTTTCGGAATCCAGCTTCCCGTTGCAGGTCCGGCCGCGAGAACCGAAGTCCGCGAGAAGACAATCGCGTCCTTGCGTCGCAATCCTCTCCACACCCACCAGGCGGGCAGCAGGAGCAACACCCAGAGCGCTTCCGGCGTGTAAAACTCGAACAGCCCGAAAACGTTCACGCTGCTCGCTCCGTAGTGGCGGCGGCCTTTTTCGCCGGCTCGGACTCCGGGTTGACTCTCGCCTCCACGTGATCGACAATCGCGCGAATCGCGAGTCCCGCCTCACGTGCCTCTTCGCTCGATACATCCGCGCGAGCAAACTTGACAAGATCGGCGCGCTCGAGAAGGCGAGGTAGCTCGGCTTCGACGCCAACGCGAGGCTGCATCGCCCGCAGGAGTTCGGATGTCGTATCCGAGCGACGCACTCCGGGAACACGGGCCGCTAGGTACTCGCGTGCGACGTCGACCATGAGCGCGAGATACTCGCGCGCGCGACTATTCTCGAGGAGGCCCATGCGCCCGATCCGCTCGAAGTCGCGCTGAGCCCGGACGTACGGATCCACTGGCGCCTGCGGCCGGTTCCGATAACGCCGCCATACCCAAAAGAGCAGGCTCGCCACGATGATCGCGGCGAGGAGCGCAAGCCACGGCCACCAGTTGAAGATGGGCAGAACGATCGGTGGACGCGGTGGCTTCGGGACTCTCAGCCCCGTGTCGGCGGGAAGGACTGACTTCACGAACACCGATGCGCCGGCAAGTGGTGGCCGCCGCTCTTCGCCACCAAATGTCACCCGCACATCGGGGATCCGAAGCGGCAGGACTCCCACATCCCACGCCACCAGATGGTAGAGCGCCACCGCCGTGTCGCCCAACATCGAGACGATCTTCTCGCCACGAAGCTCGACCGGCCGAACTCCATTCTGAACGGTCGTGTCGGGCCCGGCCGGAAACTCGAACCGAACTCCTTTCGGGGCGAGAACCTTTACGAAGAGATTGAAAGGCTGCCCGATGATCACGGTATCCGGGTTGACCTTGTAGCCCATTTGCACCGGCAGGGTGCCGGCCGTGGTCTGCGACGTTTGCGCCGATTGCGGAAGTACCGCCTGGAGAAGCAGGAGCAGGAGGCCGAACGGCATCACCTGCGACGCCTCGTTTCACGCGCGCGGAAAAATCGCAGCAGCGGCTCGACGACACCGGCTTCGGTACGAACGGCCACTTCGTCTATTGCCAGCCGCCGAAGCAGGTGCTTCCGCGCCTCGCGCTCTGCCTCGACGCGCCTTGAATAGGAATCACGCACCTGGGGATGGCTCGTGTCGACTTCGAATGTCTCGCCAGTCTCCGGATCGATCAGCCGAGCGATGCCGATGTCTGGAAGAAGTCGCTCGCTGGGATCTTCGACGGTAACCGCGACGACGTCGTGGCGCTGTGCCAGAAGCTTGAGCGGATGGTCGATGTCCGCCTCCAGGAAATCGGACACGATGAAGACGATAGCGTGCTCGTGCAGCATTCTCGCGACGTAGTCGATCGCGGTTACCATGTCGGTACCGCGTCCCACCGGCTCGAACGCCAGCAGGTCGCGGATGATGCGCAGCACGTGCCGCCTGCCTTTCCGCGGAGGGATGACGTGCTCGACGCGGTCGGTGAACAGGAGGACCCCGACGCGATCGTTATTGCGAATCGCGGACATCGCCAACACTGCGGCGAGCTCACTCGCCAGCTCGCTCTTGAATCGTTTCACGGTCCCGAATCTCTCCGATCCCGAGAGATCGACAACCAGCATCACCGTCAGCTCCCGCTCTTCGATGTAGCGCTTGACGAATGGACGGCTCATGCGCGCGGTCACGTTCCAGTCGATCGACCGAACCTCGTCTCCGGGCTGGTACTCGCGCACCTCGGAGAACTCCATCCCCTGTCCCTTGAACACAGAGCGGTACTCGCCCGTGAAGACGGAGTTGACGAGGCCGCGGGTGCGGAGCTCGATGAGCTTTACCTGCCGCAGAATCTCCGGCGGCACACCCATTGGTTTTTCGGGAGTGCGAGGCG
>JALYYH010000176.1 GCA_030946665.1 Gemmatimonadota bacterium | reverse complement strand
ATCGCGCGCGTGCAGAAGAAATGCGCAACGATGGCTATCTCTGGAATTCAGGAATTTTCGTCTGGCGGGTGGGAGACTTTCTGGATGAGGTGGATGAGCACACTCCGGAGCTCGCCGCAGCCCTTCGTCACGGGAGAAAGGATGACGCGACGCAATTCTTCGAAAGCGTGATCATGCCTGTATCCGTGGATGTCGGAGTGCTGGAGCGCACCACCAAGGTCATGGTCGTGCCTGGAGATTTCGGCTGGGATGACATCGGAACCTGGGCTGCTCTCAGCCGGGTTAGAAACAAGGACGAGTTCGGCAACGTGACAACCGGTGACGCACACCTGCTCGATTGCGCAGACAACGTCGTCCACGGAGACTCTGGCCAGGTAGTAATGTACGGCGTGAATGATCTGGTCGTGGTCACCAAGAAGGGTCTGACACTGGTTACCACTACCGACAAGGCCTCGGACTTGAAGAGATTGATGGAGTCTCTTTCCGCTGCTAACCTCGGAAACTCATGAGCGCACTTTATTTCTACGATGACGCGCGGGCGCGACAGTTCGAGCCGTTCGCGCTGACACGGCCGGTGTCCGAGCTGCGCGCAGGGACTTCGATCATCCGCAGACGCTGGGAGCTCGCGACATCTCTTTCGAGTGCGGGATTCATCAGCTCTCCGCATCTGGCAAGCTTCGAGGAAGGAACTGCTCCGCCAGCGGCTGCGCCAAAGTCAGAAATTCCGGCCGGTTCCCTTCTCATCAACAGTCGTTGCGTGCTTCCGCTCGACGTGAAGCTCGATCGATTCGACCTGCTGATGTGCGAAGGAATGGCGTGCGCGGTGCGACTAGCGCGTGGGATGCCGGTATCGCAATTCGCCGATGGCACCATCGACATTGGATCGATTCAAACCAGCCTTGGAGGGAAGAAGGTCAAAGGACGCTGGATCAACGAGGTCTGGGATTTTGTCGGATCCCTGACTGACCAGCTGATGGATGACATTCCGCAGCGGGCAGCCACGCTCGAGCTGCGGACTCCAGTTGGCACCACCATCATCGGAAAGGAGAAGGTTTTCGTCGAAGAGGGCGCGGAGATCGGACCGCAAGTCGTGCTCGACGCGTCGGGGGGTCCTATTCTGATTCGCCGGGGCGCGGTGATCGCACCATTCACGCACCTCATCGGTCCGATCGCTGTCGGATGCGACTCACAGGTACTCGGTGACCGTGTGGCAAGTTCGTCGATTGGCGACCATTGCAAGGTGCGCGGCGAGTTCAGCAACTCCATCCTCCTTGGCCACAGCAACAAGGGACACGCAGGTTTCGTCGGACACTCTTGCCTCGGCCGATGGGTCAACCTCGGCGCGATGACAACGACCAGCAATCTCAAGAATACCTACGGGCCAGTGCAACTCTGGACCCCGACCGGCGTGAGAGAAACCGGTCAGCAGTTCCTGGGAACACTCTTCGGAGATCATGCCAAGACTGGCATAGGCACGATGCTCAGTACCGGCACTGTCGTCGGTGCGGGCGCGAACGTGTTCGGCTCACACATGCCACCGAAAGCGGTTCCACCTTTTGCGTGGGGCGATGGGGAGCCCTATGACACGTACGACGTTACTAGATTTCTTTCAGTGGCAGAGCGAGTGATGTCTCGGCGCCACGTGAAGCTGAGCGATAAAGCGCGGAAGCAACTCGCTGAAGCGCACAAGAGACGTTGGAGTAGCAAATGAACCTGTGGGTCCTTGGTAGTGGCAGCAGTGGCAACGCGGTTCTGGTGCAGACGGAACGCTCGCGCATCCTGATCGACGCCGGATTCGCACCGAGAGTTCTGAAGCATCGGCTTTCGGTTGCAGGCGTCGCACCTGAGTCGATCGAGACGGTGGTGGTCACGCACGAACACACCGACCACATGAAAGGGGTGGCCGCCGCGGCAAAGAAGTGGGGCTGGACGATAGTCTCCACCGCGGGAACGCGGATGATGTGCCCAAACTGGGCAGGCCTGCGCGCGATTCTAACTCCGTGGAAGAGCAGCGTCGTCGTCGGTGATTTCCACCTCGAGACCGTTCCGGTCTCGCACGATGCCAACGAACCGATCGCGGTGATAGTCACCTCCATCGGCGAAGGCGCGCGGGCGGGAATAGTGTACGATCTCGGGCACGTGCCCGAAGCAGTGTCGCGTGCTCTGGACAAGCTGGACATTCTGGTGATCGAGGCGAATCACGACGAAGGGATGCTGCGCGCTGGACCATATCCGCCTTCCCTGCAGAGACGAATCGGCGGAAACTTCGGGCATCTGAGCAATCGCGTCGCCGCGCGGACCGCCAGTCAAAGCATTCATTCCGGACTCAACAGCATCGTGCTCGCGCACCTGAGCGAGAAATGCAACAATCCGCGCACCGCTCTTGGCACGGTTGGGGATGCGTTGCGTCGCGCACGGTTCAAGGGACGATTGACGGCGGCGTCGCAAGACTATGTGGTGGGACCGTTTCGCGCCGGAACGGCGTCGGATTCGATCGGCGCGCCGGTTCAGCTCGCGCTGGGGATCTAGCTCAGGGCTTTCGCCGCGTGTTGCCCGCGTACAGCGCGAAGAGAAGCGCCGCCGCCAGAAGAATGCCGAGAATCCAGACGTAGTTCATGGCCGGCTGCGTTACCGCCCCTCGATGTCGCGCTCGCCCGGAATCTTGCGCTCCGCCCTGCCTTCGCCAGGATGAGCCTGCGCTTCGTGAAAGCGCTCGCCCTTGAGACGAATAGCAGCTACGAATTTCTCGTACTCGGTGTCGGACAATTCGTCCGCGATTGCCGGCACCAGCCCCTTCACCAACGTGATTCGTTCGGCGAGGGTCAGCTCATTGACCGCGGTGACGAGCTTCCGCAGTCGCGGGTGATTCATCCACTCGGTTTCCTTACTCGTTGTCATCATGTCTCCGTCAGCGGCGAGTACGCGGGCCAGTATAATTTACCGCTAATTCCGGCGGAGACGCGTTCGCTGAATCTCAGACCATTGCGCGAGCACCGACGCAAGGGCTCGCTCGAGGTCGGCGGCCGCCGACACAACCTGCGTGGTTGGGTCCATGTCTGCCCCCTCCACCGTATCGAGTACGCCGGCGAGCTCACCGTTCAGCCGCGCGAGACTCTCGGCAGTTCCGCTCGTCGAACCGGACTCGATTGTGGCCAATGCGCTGTCGAGCGCTATTAGTGAGTCTGCGGCTTCGCCGGCCTTGGCTCCCTCGCGCTGCGTTTTCAGAAGCGTGCGCTGGCGACGAATCTCACCGAGTGCCGCAAAGTCACGGCTGATGGCGTCGTTCATCCGGACTCCAATGTCGTGCTGCAGCTTGAGCCCGGCAGCCGTGATCAATGCGCGAGGATCCATTTTTATGGTGAGCGGCTGCGAATAGCTTTGCGCGTTCACAGTCAGCCGCACGGTATACTCGCCGGGAAGAACGGCGGGGCCGAGCGGGTAGCGCGGCGTATCGCCGTAGATCGCGGATATGGGGTATTCGTGTCCCAGAGCGTTCGGCGGCGGGTAGTGAAGGTCCCAGACAAATCGATGCGTGCCAGAGTCCGGTGCCAGCCGCTGATGGGGACGGATCCAATAGCTGGGAACGTTGAGATCGCGCTCGATTTGCTCGGCTGAATCCGCACTCGAGAAGCTGCGCACTACGCTGCCGGCGTTGTTGAGAATTGCGAGCACTATCGGCGTCCGGGTTTCCGAGCCAAGCCGATAGTTGATGATTGCGCCGTCGGGCGGATTCTTGCCGGCCGGCTCCTCTGGTGGCAACGGTGTGTCGGTGTTCTTGTTGCGGCGGAAGCGGTACGTGAGCTTCGGTCTGAACAGAAAAGTCTCCGCCAACACTGTCTTCCGGTCGAGCTGGCGGAGTGGCGTCATGTCGTCGAGGATCCAGAACGATCGGCCGTGGGTTCCAACAACGATGTCGTTGTCATGGATCACCAGATCGCGAATGGAGGTCGCCGGCATGTTCAGGCGAAGAGGCTGCCACTGCTCGCCATCGTCGAGCGAGAAGTAAACCGCACGCTCGGTTCCCGCGAACAACAGTCCCGGGCGAACAGGATCTTCCCGCACCGCGTTCACGACTTCGTTTTCCGGGATGCCCCTGACGATCTCCTTCCAGCTCCCACCCCCGTCGTGGGTGCGAAAAATGTGTGGATGCAGATCATCGAGCTTGAACCGGTTGATGGCCGCGTACACCGACCGGTCGTCGAAGTGTGACGCCTCCATCAGCGAGACCTTGCTCCATGGGGTCAGGAAATTGGGGGTGACATTGGTCCAGGTCTTCCCGCCATCGCGGGTGACCTGGATGGATCCATCGTCCGAGCCTGTCCAGATCGTATTCGCGTTCCGGAACGATGGAGCGATGGTGTAGATGACGCCGCGATTTTTCGCGCGATCGAGATTTCCGTCGGTGTACATACCGTAACTGGAGGGCACATCATAATTCTGGCGTGTCAGATCAGGACTGATGATGCTCCAGCTGTGACCGCCGTTTTTCGTCCTGAAAAGAACGTTCGATCCGTAGTAAAGCGCCTGCGGATCGACGGTCGAGAAAATGATCGGAGCTGTTCTGAGGAATCTGTACTTCCCCGATCGCACCGCCTCTGGGCTGACGTTCTGGACCTCGCGCGACCGCTGATCGAAGCGCGAGATCCTGCCGCCGTAGACGATGTTGGGATCGAGTGGATCGGGAGCAACGTATCCGTATTCCTCCGCTCCGACCGGATTCCACTCGCGAAAGGTGATCGCACCGTAGTCACCGCGGCTCGCAGTCCCAACTGACCCGCTCTCCTGCTGTCCTCCATAGACCCAGTATGGAACACGGTTGTCGGTAATGACGTGATAGAACTGCGCGGTCGGCTGATTGTACCACGAGCTCCACGTCGAGCCGCCGTTGACCGTGATCGTCGCGCCTTGATCGCTCGCGATCAGCATGATGTCCGAATTGTCCGGATTGATCCAGATGCGATGGTAGTCGTCGCCCCCGGGAGCGCCTTTGATTGGAGTGAATGTTCTTCCCCCATCGGTCGACCGATACGTCGATGTATTGGCAGAGTACATCACATCGGCGTTTCGCGGATCTACTTTGACCTCGGCGAAGTCGGACGCCCGACCCCAAACCCGCACTTCGTCATTGGTCCGGCGCCAGCTCTCGCCGGCGTCGTCAGAGCGATAGATCCCACCCAGGGTGGGAGCATCGACGGTTGCATACATGCGCCGAGGGTCGCTCGGCGCGATGGTAAATCCGATTCTTCCCAGACCTTGAGCTGTGGTCGGCAGGCCGCTGGTCAACTGGCGCCACGTGGTACCCCCGTCGAGCGATTTGAAGAGTCCGCTCAGCGGGCCGTTCCAGGTTGCATTCTCCCAAGGCCCCTGGCGGCCGGCCCAGAGTGCGGCGTAAACGATCTGCGGATTGGCCGGATCGAAACCGACCTGAATTGCACCGGTGTTCTCGTCCTTGTACAGAACGCGCTCGAACGATTCGCCGCCGTTCGTCGAACGGTACACACCGCGCTCTGGATTCGGACCGTACGGGTGTCCGAGCACCGCGACGAAAATGCGGTTCTCATCACGGGGGTCCACGATGACGCCTCCGATCTGCTGTCCGTTGCGCAGGCCCAGATGCCTCCACGTCTTGCCGGCATCGGCCGATTTGTAGATACCGTCGCCCGTCGAGAGATCAGGCCGCTGAACTCCTTCGCCAGCTCCCACGTAAATGACATTCGAGTTGGACGGAGCAACCGCGAGGTCTCCGATCGAACCGGTCGGCTGAGAGTCGAAGATCGGCGTCCACACACGTCCGTAGTCGGTGGTCTTCCACACTCCTCCGTTGTTGACACCGACGTAGAAGACGTTGGGCTGCCCGCGTACTCCGGTGGCGCCAATCGTCCGCCCCGCCCGAAAGGGGCCAATCATTCGCCACTCGAGGCTCGAGTAAAGAGAGGGGTCGAGCTGCTGAGCCGGCGCCGGAGAAAATGCCGCGCCCGCGCTAAGGGCAAAAGCGAGGACTGTTGGCCGATGAATAGGCATCTGATGGATGTGTTTGCGGATTGAGGTTCGATCAAGGGGAAAATGCATGGCGCCGGCCGGACAGGCCAGCCGCAAAGGCCTCGATGCACAACTTGCACTCCGGTACGAATCCGGCATTAGGAACAAGAAGTGGAGGCCATCTGAAAACGATACCGTCGCGGGCAACTCGAAAATCCAGGAAGAGTGAAAACGGAATTCTGAGCGCCCGGCCATGCCGCAGCGTCCGGCCGATCGGGCGGGGTCTGCACAAGCTTGACACCGGAGGCGCGCGCGACGGCATTTTCTACGTCCCGGACGCGTGTCGCCCGGGAACAAGCGCCCCGCTCATACTCGCGCTTCACGGGGCGGGCGGGAATGCTCACGATGCGATTCAACCGCTGCGAAGAGAGGCGGACGAGCGCGGAGTTCTCCTGGTTGCGCCGGATTCCCGCGCGGTGTCGTGGGACGCGATGAAAAACGGCTTTGGGCCCGACGTGGATTTCATCGACCTCGCGCTTCTCGAGGCGTTCGAGCGTTGCGCGGTGGACCCCGCGCACATCGCTATTAGCGGCTTTTCCGACGGCGCTTCGTATGCTCTTTCCCTTGGACTCGCGAATTCCGATCTCTTCACCCACGTCATTGCCTTTTCCCCAGGCTTCATCCGCGGCGCTCCCGGACGCCAGAAACCCCGGATCTACGTTTCGCATGGCTTGAACGACCTGGTATTTCCGCCGGTGCGATGCGCACGGCGCGTCGTCTCCCGCCTCAAGAGCGATGGATATGATGTCCAATTCCAGGAATTCGCCGGCACCCACGCGGTTCCGCAGGAGATCTCCTCCGCAGCCGTTGACTGGTTCCTTCGCCGGCCCCCCTGAGGTCGAGCCTAGCTCATACGCTCTGGCTCGAACTATCTTTGCCTCTTATGTTTGCCATGCCCCGTCCAAGGCGTCATGGCGACTACGTGGTGCACTCTCGCGGCATCTGCCGCTAGCCGATGTTCGCGCGGAAAGAGAGAGGAGACTGCGTGAGCATCCCGCTGACTCCTGTGGACCCGATCGGCCCTCTCCGGGCTGCGCTAGCCGGACGATACGAAATCGAGCGAGAGATCGGACAGGGAGCGTTCGCAACCGTCTATCTGGCAAAGGACGCCAGGCACGAGCGACAGGTCGCGCTCAAGGTTCTCAACGCCGATCCGACTTCCGAAACTGGCGAGCTGCGGTTCATTCGGGAAATACGGATGCTCGCGCGGCTCCAGCACCCGAACATTCTGCCGCTCCACGACTCAGGTCATGTGGAGAGCCTGCTCTACTACCTCATGCCCTACGTCAGCGGCGAGACGCTGCGCGCGCGGATGAATCGGGAACGCCAGGTGCCACTCGATGTCGCTATACGAATCTCATGCGAGGCGGCGGATGCTTTGTCCTACGCCCACACCCAGGGCATTATCCACCGCGACATCAAGCCGGAGAACATTCTGCTCTCAGGCGGCCACGCAATCGTAGCGGATTTCGGCATCGCGCGGGTGATCGACGTGACCGGAGTGCAACAGCTCACACGTACTGGTATGGGTGGTCCCGGCACACCGGCGTACATGAGTCCCGAGCAGCTGATGGGCGATAGGCAGCTCGATGGCCGCGCCGACATCTACAGCCTCGGTTGCGTTCTGTACGAAATGCTGACGGGGAAGCCTCCGTTCGCCGGCAAGGAAGGATTCGTGAAGCGATTCACGGAGCCGGCTCCGCGAACCTCGAGCGTCCGCAAGGAGGTTCCTCACTGGCTGGACGCCGTAGTTGCCAAAACGCTCGCGCGCGATCCGGATGAACGCTACGGCCGCGCGGAAGATCTCGTGCGTGCACTCGGAGATCACTCGCCGATCAATGCAGCCCCGCCAGCCACGACGCGCAGTTCGCACGGCTTCGATTCGATGCCGGCACAGTTGGACCGCGCGCCCTATCACGAAGCTCCCGCCAGCAGGGCGCGAGTTCGAGAGATCGAGCAGCCGTCGATTGGCGTCCTGCCCTTCACGAACATGAGCGCCAGCCCCGACAATGAGTACTTCTCGGATGGAATAACCGAGGAGATCCTCAATGCGCTCTCGAGAATTCCGACGCTCAAGGTCGCGGCCCGCACGTCGACGTTTGCGCTCA
>JALYYH010000154.1 GCA_030946665.1 Gemmatimonadota bacterium | reverse complement strand
GATGGCCTGTTGGCTGATACACATCATCGTAAACGTGGGAATGACGCTCAACCTGATGCCGATCACGGGGATTCCACTTCCGTTTTTCAGCTACGGGGGATCGTTCATGCTCGCGAGCTGGCTCGCGGTAGGAATCCTGATGCGAATCTCCTACGAGGGTCGCGGAGGACGCCTGGGCCGAACGGCGATATGACGGCTGCCGCGGCGCCGCCATATACTCTGCTCGTCATCGAAGACGAGATCGAGATCAGGCGCGTTGTCGGAGCCGCGTTGCGCGAGCAGCACCCGGTAATCGTGGAGGCCAGTGGAGGCGAAGCGGGACTCGATGCGGTCAGGACTTCGCATCCCGACATCATCATCCTCGACCTCGGCCTCCCCGACATAGATGGGCTCGACGTCTGCCGGCGCATTCGCTCCATTACCGGCGCGCCAATCGTCATTCTCACGGCGCGACACGGCGAATCAGACACAGTTGCTTTGTTGAATGCCGGTGCCGACGACTACATCACCAAGCCGTTCTCGACCCAGGAGCTTGCTGCCCGCGTCGCTGCGCAGCTGAGGCGCGCGGCAACCCCGCGCCACGCTCCGGTTTCCATAAACGCCGATGGACTCTCAATCGACGTTCACCTCCGACAGGTGAAGCGCGGAACGACGATAATCCGGCTTACGCCGATCGAGTGGGAAATCCTCGCCGTGCTCGTTTCCGATCCCGGACGAGTATTTACCCACCAGCAACTTTTTGCGTCGGTATGGAACCGGCAATATGGAGACGCGCGGCTCTATCTCCGGGTGCACGTCACCAATCTGCGCCGCAAAATCGAGAGTGATCCAGCCGACCCCCGTCTCATCATCACCGCGCCGGGTGTCGGCTATCGCTTCATCGCGGAATCGTGAAGCAAAATACGGCCAGCTACGTCGAATGGGCGCTCTGGCTCTCGGTCGTTGTCGTAGCAACCTACGTCCTGCGCAACGCTCGAGAGCATATCGAGCAGGCGCACGCTGCTTTCGTCTACATCCTCATAGTCCTTGGAGCAACCGCCGGTGGCGAGCGCTGGCTCGGGGTTCTGGTGGCGATGTTGGGATTTCTGGCCATCAATTATTTCTTCCAGCCGCCGTTCGACACGCTGACGGTCAACGAGCCGCTCGACCTTCTGTCACTCATCGCGTTTCTTTCGACCGCGCTCGTCGCAAACCGGTTGCTGATTAAAGCGCGAACCGAAGCGGAGCGGGCTCGTCGGCACGCCGAGGAGATCGAGCAGCTATCGGCCGAGATCAGGCACGCGGAAGCACTCCGTGAGGCGAGCCGGATGAAGGATGTTCTGCTCGCGTCGGTGTCCCACGACCTGCGCACGCCGCTAACCACCATTCGCGCACTCGCTCAGGACATTCAGGCCGGCGGCTCTCGCGCCCGAACTCACGCGGGAGTGATTCTCGAGCAGGCCGACCGTCTCGAGAAGATGGTGGCCGATGTGCTCGACCTTTCCCGGCTGCGCGCCGGCGCTTTCACTATGAATCCCGAGGTGAACACCGCTGAGGATCTACTCGGTGCCGCTCTGCGCCAGTTCTCCGGCGTGCCCGACGCAAATCGCATCGAGACGGTGATCGACTACACGAGGCCGGCGCTCCTCGGCACTTTCGATTTCGTGCAGTCGCTTCGCGTTCTGACGAACCTGATCGAGAATGCCCTGCGCTGCTCGCCACGGAGCGCGGCGGTGACCGTTAGCGTGACGGAGTCGGGACCGAACCTCTCTTTCCAGATAGCTGACAGAGGACCCGGAGTGGCGCCCTCGGAGCAGCAGCAGATCTTCGAGCCCTTCTACCGTCCGAACGGATCCGCGGCGGATGCCGGGGCAGCCGGTCTCGGACTCTCGATCGCCAGGCGGCTCGCGGAGTCACAGGGAGGAACGGTGATTTACGCTGACAGGCCGGGCGGGGGAAGTGTCTTCACCTTCGAGTTGCCAGCGGCACCGCAGGAGTTGCTCGAAACCCTTCCTTGAGCGTTGGGGGGATGCGGTGCAGTTTGACCTCCGTGATTCTCACAATCGCGTTGTCACTGCTCGTCCTCGCCGTCGCCGGGTTCGCCTATCTCACGGCGAGCGTGAATGCCGAAGCGGATCGCGAAGCCGCGATCGTGTCGGTGCCTCCGGTTGCCAGCAATGGCGAAGCGTTCATGCGGGCACTCGCCGGCTCCGCGAGCACTGACGTCAAAGACGGCAACACGATAACGGCGTTCCATAACGGCGTCGCGATATTCCCCCCGATGCTGGAGGGGATAGGTGCGGCCCGGCACAGCGTCCATTTCTCGACTTTCATTTTTCTGGCGGGAAACACACCCCGGCAATTCGCTGACGCATTCTCGGCGGCGGCGAAGCGCGGTGTGGAAGTCCGCATCGTGATCGACAGGAGTGGCAGCAAGAACATCTCCCCCGTCCTCATGAACCAGATGAAGGAGGCCGGGTGCAGGATCAGCTGGTTCCGGCCGATCCGCTGGTACTCGTGGGCGAACTACAACCATCGAAACCATCGCAAGCTGCTCGTCATCGACGGCAGGGTCGCATTCACCGGTGGAGTGGGAATCGCCGATGATTGGGCCGGCAATGCCGACGTTCCCGGCCACTGGCGCGACACTCACGTGCGAGTACTCGGACCGGGGGTAACGTCGGTTCAGGCTGCCTTCGTCGACAACTGGAACGAAGCCACCGGTGAGCTTCCCATCGATGAGAAATATTTTCCGATCCTCGCTCCCGTGGGCGAAACATCGCTCTGCGGAATCCAGAGCAATCCGGTGCACGCCACCAGCGCGGCGCAGCGCTCAATGGCGGTACTGATTGCGGGGGCGAGCCAACGGCTCTGGATCACGAACGCCTATTTCGTTCCGACCCCGCCGTTTCTCAAGGCGCTCAATGACGCCAGAGCGAGAGGCGTCGATGTGAAGATCCTGCTACCCGGGCGCTATCACGACCAGCCGGCGGTGCGCCGCGCCGGGCGGCGCACCTGGGGCCCGCTGCTCAGAGGCGGAATCGAGATCTACGAGTACGAGCGCACGATGATCCACTGCAAGATCGTTATTGTGGATAGTAGTGTGACGTCAATAGGGTCGATCAACTTCGATCCCCGCTCCTTTGCGCTCAACGCGGAGTTCGGGATCGTCACGCTCGACCGGGCGCTGGCGAAGCAGCTCGAAGACGCTTTCGTGGACGACCTCCGCTCGGCCCGGCGCGTGACCGCCGAAGACCTTCGCCAGCTACCGGTCTATGAACGGATCCTCAGCATTTTTTTCTACTGGATCCGCGCACAGCTCTAGCTAGTGTGACCCGACCGGCTCGACCACCAAAACCATGAACGTCCCGGGAAGCATCGGAGGGCGCCGTCTCGGATTGGTAGCGGTCGACTCCGCCGGCACCGGGCCGAACTTGGCCGAGGGTATGTATATGCGGTGGCTGGCGCGATCGAGACCCATGTTGCGCGCGGCGTCTCCCGTCTGAACGTTCTCGACCACGTGATAGGTGTCGGGAGTGTCCTGGTGAATGACCGTCAGTGTTCCGTCCACGTTCGACGCGAACGCATCGCGCTTCACCGGATCGTACCCCGCCCCGTCGACACCGCGACCGATTGGCACGGTCGTGATCACACGACCGTTCCTGTAATCGGAGATCGCCATCACGCCGCTCCGACAGCCGCTGAACAATCTCTTGTTTCGCCTGTCGATCGCGATCGAGACTGGATTCTTGCAAGGCGCCGTCGACCACCGGCGCGTGACACGCAGTCTCTTCGCGTCGATCTCCACGATCTGGCTGCTGTCGGTGAGATTGGCGTAGATCATCCCGTCGCGGGCCGATTCCCCCTCCTCGGGCTTGCCACCCAGCGGGATGTTGGTGATGAAGGTCCCCTTGCGCGGATCGATCACGGTCGACGAGTTGGCGTCGCCGTTGAAGGTGAAGACGCGCTTCGACGCGGGATCATAGATGATCGCATCTGCGTCTTCTGCCGCCCGGATTCTGCCGAGCGTCCTGTACGTCTTCGAATCGAACATGACGACGGAGCTGTCGTTGCCCGACGTGGCAAACCCGTGGCGTGTCCCGGCCGCCAGCGCGGTGCCGTGCGCTCCGTTGATGCCGGTGACCTCGGCGATCAGATGGCCGTCGTTCATGTCGACGACCATCACCCGGTTCGATCTTCCAATGAAGACCCGGTGATTGGGCGCGTCAGGAACCACGTAGTCCCAGCTGCCCTCTCCACCGACCCTATAGCTGTGAGTGACCGTGTACGACTGCGCGCGCAGCGGTTGAAGGGCAACCAGCGATAGCAGCAGGATCGATAGACGCATGGAATTCCTCTCAATTGAAGTTGTCATCGCCACACGCTCGTCGGGAACGGCTTAGCGTTCTTGTCGCCGGCGGCCACGCGACCCAGCCCGAAATTGTCCTCGATCATCCTGAGGAGACTGTAATGTGTCAAAGCGGCGGCGTACTTGCCCGGCTTGACGACGTTCCCCAGGAAAAGCGCCAGGACGCGGTTGTCACGGGTGCCACCTTCGTCCCAGGTGATCACCAGAAGCGTCCGCTGATGCATCGCGATGCTGCTCTCCAGGTTTTGCAGGAATCCCCTGAGCCAGGCGGATGACGCAGCGAGCGACGTGTCATGTCCATCGTTGAACATGTTCGGAGTGAAGAACGAGTAATTCGGAAGCTTCCCGGCGCGTGCGTCGCGCGTGAACTCGCTCGCGCCAACGACACGCGCGCAACGTGCAGCATCATTCTGTATTGAAGCAAACGCAAGAAACGGGACGTGTTTCCGCGCGTACAGCTCGGTCGGCGCCGCGGTTGGTGTCAGCCGCCCTTCCCCGGCTGCGCTGCCCAGATAACAACCACCCGGATAATTCTCGGCGTACGATTTCCAGGTGAGGCCCTTCGCTTCCAGCAGATCCGCGATCGTCGCCCCCGTTAGCGGGGGTGGCCGGTGATCCGTGTCCAGCCCGAAAGTGCTGCCGGCGACAATCGCGAGATAATTCGGGAACGAGGGATGCGTGATCGCGTGGTAGTTCGAGAACCACGCGCCTCTTCGCGCCAGGGACGCGATGAACGGGTCGGCGAGCGCCTGGTTGGTCCCTTCGTTCTCCATGATCACGATGACGACCTGATCGAAATGCTCGCCCGCCAGCGCGGTAGAACCGACCTGCGCGTGGATTCGCGATGCGGAGCTCAGCCAGCCAATGGACGCCGCGCAGAGGAGCACCGCGGTACGGGCGCGATGGGTCAACGTGTAACTCGCTGGGATTTATTGACTGATGCGGAACGCTAACGGGGAGCACACTTGTTGCTTCACGAACGAACGAGCGCGCGAGCGATAACGATAGTCCAACTCCTGACTACGCGAGCTTTTTTGTCATTCTCCCGACAGGTCGAAGGGATAACCTCACGGCGCATGCGAGCGGAAAGCCCTTACTCATTAATCACAACGATCATGCGATCCACCAAATCACTCATTGTTTTGTCACTGATGATTGGCGCGTTGACCGGCGTTTCCGACTGTTCAAACGGGCGTCAGGCGGCGCCGGCGGGCCTCAACACCGCCGCTGTCCCCGAGCAGCCTCCGGTACAGCTACCGGCGGCCGTGCCTGCTCCGGAGGAGCGGCAGCTCTATCTGGACGCAGCCCGTACTTCCTGGAACTTCGTCAACAGGATCACGGAGCCGTCGACCGGTCTCGCCCGTGCGCACGCCAACTATTCGTATGTGACGCTGTGGGACATCGCTGGGGTCATCGCCGCCAATTACTCCGCCCATGAACTGGGCTTCATCAACGACGCGACTTACGACGCGCACATTCAGCGAATACTCGCGACGCTGTCGACCGTCGATCTGTTCGAGAGGGCAGCGTTCAATCGCATCTACGACGCGAAGACCGGGCGGATGGTCGACAACGCGTCGAAGATCTCCCCCACCGGTGCTGGGTGGTCGTCGGTAGACATTGGACGCCTGTTGATCTGGCTACGCGTCCTGGCCGTCAAGCAGCCGCGGTACGCCCCCCTCACGAGTCAAATCGTGCGCCGGCTCGACATGAAAAAGCTCCTGGACGACGGATACTTGCGCGGGCTCGATCTCGATCCGAAAACCGGGAAGAGACAGACCTTCATCGAGAACGAGATCGGCTACCAGCAGTACGCGCTATCCGGTTTTGGAATGTGGGGAGCAAAGATCAATTCATCCGGGCTCGATGTGCGATCGAACGTCGCTCCCGTGAATGTGCTCGGTGTCCGACTGCTGGTCACCAGTCCGGGAAACGACAGGGTTATGAGCGAGCCGTTCATCATGCTGGGTATGGAGACCGGGTACCGGTCCAATGAACTAGCGCGCCAGGCCTCGCAGGTTCTCGCCGCCCAGGCCGCGCGGTATCAGAGCACGCGAATCGTCACTGCCGTGACGGAGGACGCGCTGCCGGATCCGCCGTACTACTTCTACTACTATAGCGTCTACCACCGCGGAAAATCCTTCGTCGTCGAAGGTCCTGGCGACGACAAGTACGTCGAGCGTCCCCGCTGGATAAGCTCAAAGGCGGCATTCGGTTGGAACGCCGTTCTGCCGAATGCGTACACTCAGCTCGTCTTGAAAGCTGTCCGCTCCGCGGGCACGCCCAACGGCTGGGGTTCGGGAGTCTACGAGGACACTCTCCGGCCGACTGGAGTGCCCAGCCTGAATACCGCGGCTCTGATCATGGAGTCCGCCCTGTACAAGATTCGCGGGCGTCCGATTCTTGCCGACTAGATCATCGTCACCAGACAACTGAAATGAAGGTTGCAACACCATGAGGAGCTGGAAGAGGCTCATTGCTCTCGGCGCGCTCGTATTCGCGAGCTGGGGGCGCAACAAGGACGGAAGCAGCGGGCCTGCGGTCGCCGACGCGGCGAACCGCGCGAAAGTCGGCGCGGTGAACATCTACGCGGAGGACGGCGCCAACAACCTCGCTCCGGCAGCAGCGCGCGCCATTCCAATGGTTTACGTGCCCAACTCGCGCTCGGGCAACGTTACCG
>JALYYH010000097.1 GCA_030946665.1 Gemmatimonadota bacterium | reverse complement strand
TACAGCGCACGCCCGGCCAACCGATCCCCCGCGATGACCCGGGCGATGAGCTGTGATTCGTTCACGCGGTGATCTTATCTACCGCTGTTCTCTGTCGCGACCATGGTTGCGTATGGTTCGACACGGGGACTGGGGGAATCGTTCGGTCCCCAGGTCTCGGCGTATGGGTCGACACGCCTGCGTCTGGCTATGCGCCAAGATTTCGACGCCGCGAAGACTTGATGGTGCCTCTCCGATCCACCAATCCCGGCTCGAGCGCTGCCCTCAGATCGTATGGAACGACGGGCACATGAAAGTCAGCGCTCCGGTTCCAGCCCAGGGACCGGGCGCGAACGCGGATCATTACTTCCTGCGCTTCGGCCGGATCACCAAATGGAGTCTTTCGCCACCGATAAGTCTCACGCAGGATCTGAGAAGTCATTCTCAGGCTCGCCATCGATGCCTGCGAAGTCAAAGTGACCAGCGCGCCACCTCCTTCGCGTGCGGCGCGGGAAAGTCGCACCGTCTCGGTGCCCTCGGGCTCCAGGCCAGCGATCACGACCAGCGCAAACCCTCCGCAGCGGAGAAGCTCCTCAGCTCCACGAAGTCCGTGCTTCCGATTGCGTGGACGCACGAGGATTGGGCCTTCTTCCCAGAATGGACCGGCGACGGTGCCCAGTCCGTCGATCCAGACCGCTCTCTCGCCCTGGGCGACGGTGGTGTGACACGCGGCTCCAAGGACGGCGGTCGCCCCACCCTGCGGCATCCAGACTGTGAGTCGTCCGCGAGGCAAGCCTCGTCCGGGCAGAATCGCATCGACCGCTTCGATCCCCGTTGCCACCGGCTCCGCGGTCCGATGGGTGACCGGTGTCGCATCTGGAAATCGATGCTCGATGAGGGCGCGAATGGCGGCATTGCGATCGAACATAGCTTTGCCAGAATATCCCGAACATATCCCGAAAGCAAGAGGGGTACCCGTGCACAGGCGCAGGAAATCCCCACAGTGGTGTAGAAGGAGACCACAACGTTTTGGGCCTGGATTATGAATTACCAGGCAGCAAGGCCCATCGCAAAAAAAAAAATCAACAACTCTTCCATTGAGCTGATGCAATACGTTTCCCATAAATCGTCTTCCATCCCAGTGCTCTTCTCACTTACCCTAGTCGCCGCGCTCGGCTGCGCGGCGGGCAAAGACGCCCGTCCCTCACCAGGCGGAGAATCGATCCTTGCCGACGCGCAAATGGTGGCGTCGTCGACGCCAGGACTGGTTCCGGTCGCCGCCGCGGCGACTCCACCTCTCGGCAAGGCGGCATCGAGCACCGGGTCGGCCGCCGGCAAGGACTCGGCACCGAAGGATCCTCCGATCACCGTTCCCTCGGTGAAGGGTCGCACATCGAAGGACAGCCTCGCTCTGGTAAGGGCAGTCAGGGCCGGAATGGAAAGCACCGATTGGCCCGTGAAAACTCAGCCGCAACTCCAGGGAGCGATTCTGCCCGCGCGCAGAATCGTCGCCTTCTATGGAAACCCGCTCTCGAAGAAGATGGGAATCCTCGGAGAGCTACCGCCCGACCAGATGCTGGCGCGCTTCGACAAGGAGATTGCCGCCTGGCAGAAGGCGGATCCGTCCCACCCGGTGGTGCCAGCACTGCATCTGATCGCCGTCGTGGCGCAGGGAGCCCCTGGCAGAGACGGAAAATATCGGATGCGCATGACGGACAGTCTGGTGAACATGGTCTACGACTGGGCGCAGAAAAGGAACGGGCTCCTGTTTCTCGACGTGCAGGTTGGACAGAGCACGGTGCAGGAGGAATTACCGCGGCTCCTCCCGTTCCTGCAACGGCCTAACGTGATGCTGGGGATCGATCCCGAGTTCTCGATGAAGTTCGGAGACCCGCCCGGAAGAAGGATCGGTACCATGAGCTCGGCCGATGTGAACTACGCGATCAATCTTCTGTCCAATCTCGTGAAGCAGTACAACCTTCCGCCAAAAGTCCTGGTGGTACATCGCTTCACCCGCAACATGCTCACGAACTCAAAGCAGATAAAGCTCGACCCCCGGGTGCAGGTCGTCGTGAACATGGACGGCTGGGGCCAGCCGTGGCTCAAGTACGATTCGTATCGCGCGTACGTCGAGGCCGAGCCGGTGCAGTTCACGGGCTTCAAGCTCTTTTACCACAACGACACCAAGAAGGGTGATCCGCTGCTCACGCCCCCCGAGGTCCTGATGCTCAATCCCCAACCCCTCTACATCCAGTACCAGTAGCAGCCACGAGCCTCGCTCGCCGAACTGCGCGGTCATATTATTGAGCGGTCGTCATCGAGTGGCGACCGCTTTTGTCATTTGTCGCATCGGAGGCTGCGGTGACCACCAGACGCGAATTTCTCTCGAGCATGGCCGCGGCTGGACTGGCGTCCCAGCCTGTATTCCGCGAGCGCGCGATGAAATCTCTTTTCCGCGCCAATGCGATCGCCGGGGATCGCCCTGCCGAGGCCGTCGCTGACGACGAGAGCTACTGGGCGGAGATCCAGCGCGCGTTCGACTCCGACCGCACCATGATCAACCTGAACAACGGCGGCTGCAGTCCGACGCCGAGTCACGTGCTCGAAGCGATGATCAGGGATCTGAGATTCTCCAACGAGCTGCCGGTGGAGCACATGTGGCGCGTCCTCGAGCCGCGGGTCGAAAGCGTGCGCCGCGATCTCGCCAGTGAATTCGGTTGTGACGTGGAGGAGATGGCGATCACTCGCAACGCGTCCGAAGCCAACGAGATCATGATCTTCGGGCTGGATCTCAAGCGCGGTGACGAGGTCGTGATCACGAACCAGAATTACGGCCGAATGATCACCTCCTGGGAGCAGCGCGCTCGCCGGGAAGGAATCGTCGTCAAGCAGGTCTCGTTCAAGGTCCCGCCGCCGTCGGACAATTATCTCCTCCAGCAATTCGTGGCGGCGATCACCCCGCGTACGAGAGTGATTGAGGTCACTCACATCACCAATCTCACCGGCCAGGTCATGCCGGTGCGACGGATCGTAGAGATGGCGCGTCCGCTTGGCATCGAGGTATTCGTCGACGGCGCGCACGCATTCGCGCACTTCCCGTTCAAGCGCGATGATCTCAAGTGCGATTACTACGGAACCAGTCTCCACAAGTGGCTGCTGGCACCGGTGGGCACCGGATTCCTGTACGTGCGGAAGGACAAGCAGAAGAGTCTCTGGCCCCTCATGGCCGCGGCGGCGACTCAGGACAACGACATTCGCAAGTACGAGGAGATCGGAACTCATCCGGCCGCCAATCACAACGC